>NZ_VPBP01000003.1:0-223901 GCF_013418685.1 Acinetobacter sp. YH12129 | reverse complement strand
CATGAAGCTGACCAATACTAATTGCTCGTGAGGCTTGACTATACAACACCCAAACAGTTGTATGTAAAGCATCAATTGATTCGATATTAAGCAAAATAACTTGATTTAGTTAACGCTTAAGAACAAATGAGAGTATAATTAAGCACTGCTTAGTTCTACTCGCAAGAACTCAGATATGATCTGTTAATAACTCATTTGACCAAGCAACGGCACTGAAAAGATAAGACCAAATGCAAAGTCATAACAGTTGTGCTGGCGACAATAGCAAGAGTGAACCACCTGATCCCTTCCCGAACTCAGAAGTGAAACCTCTTAGCGCTGATGGTAGTGTGGGGTTACCCATGTGAGAGTAAGTCATCGCCAGCTCATTATTCGAAACACCCCCTGATACGTCAGGGGGTGTTTTTTTATGTGTGGTGAAAAGGAAAATAGAGTGAAATTAATAATATATCTAATTAAATAATTCATTTATAAGGCGAATTGTTCCTAATAAAAGAATAAATTAGCTGAATAATGTGTCTAAAAAAGACAAAAAATCGGGCGTTCTGTTCAAAATTATGCTATAAAAAATAAAACGGCATAAAAATTGCTTATAAAGTGCGGTTAATTATAGGGGGAGTTATTAATGAAATTAGCGATGGGGTTAAAGGTTGCCAATTCCTTATCATTAACACCTCAATTACAACAAGCCATTCGTTTATTACAGCTTTCAAGTTTGGAATTGGAACAAGAAATTCAAATCCAACTCGACAGTAATCCTCTATTAGAGAAAGTTGAAGAACAAAATACCGTTGAAAGTTTAAATAGCTTACAAGAACAAGAAAGGGAAAATAAAGACTTAACCAATGAATTAAATGCCGATCATTTGCCTGATGAGTTACCGGTAGATACGGAGTGGGATGATGTTTATACGCATCAACCTACAAGTTTAGGTGCTGCTGAATTTGAAGAGCGCGAAGATAATCGGCAGGGGCATCAAAGTTTACAAGCACATATGCTTGAGCAAGTTAATCTTTTACACTTTTCTGTGATCGATAAACTAATTGCACACTGTATTATCGATGCTTTAGATAACAAAGGTTTTTTAGATTGTGACTTAAATGAAATTACCCAATCTGTTCGGCATCTTTTAGATTCTATGGATTATGAAGAAGAAGTCGAAGATGACGAAGTTTTGGTGGTTTTAAAGCATATTCAGCGTCTAGATCCTTTAGGTGTAGGTTCACGTAATCTCGCTGAATGTTTAATGGTACAAGTTGAAAATCTTCCTGAACATGTCGAATATCGATATGAAGCTATTTTATTATTGAAAAATTATGAGTTGCTGATTACCAATGAATTACCTAAGTTAATTAAGCAAACGGGTTTAAATACGGAACAACTTAAACTAGCCATTTGTTTGTTAAAAACATTAAAAGCACATCCAGGGCAAGAGTTTGAAGATAAAGATTCAGACTATCAAATTCCAGATGTAGTGGTGCTAAAAAAGAATGAACATTGGTTGGTACAGTTAAATCCTGATGTAATGCCAAAGCTACGAGTGAATTCTTTCTATGCCAATATGATCAAGCGTGCAGATCAAAGTGACGATAATCAATATTTACGTAATCAAATGCTTGAAGCTAAGAATTTCATTAAAAGCATTGATGAACGACATAAAACTTTATTAAAAGTGGCAACCTGTATTGTGGAGCATCAACGAGCGTTCTTTGAACAAGGGCCTGAGGCAATGAAGCCTTTGGTCCTGCGAGATATTGCGGAAGAAGTTGAACTCCATGAATCCACAGTTTCCCGTGTAACTACAAATAAATATATGCTCACACCACGTGGATTATTTGAGTTGAAATATTTCTTCTCAAGTCATGTTGGAACATCGTCTGGTGGGGAAGCGTCTTCGACGGCAATTCGTGCAAAAATTAAAAAGTTGATTGCAGAAGAAAATACACGTAAGCCTTTGTCTGATAATGCAATTGCAGTTTTGCTTAATGCAGAAGGTATTGATGTTGCTCGTCGTACAGTTGCGAAGTATCGTGAATCGTTACATATTCCATCATCTTCAGAGCGAAAAGTGTTGATCTAAATTTGAAAATCTGACTATTCTAGAGGTTCATTATGACGAAATAATGAATCTCTTTTTTTATAAGGAATGGCCGAAATGATCTGATTGTGTAAATGTATGCTTCGCATATTGAGTTGGATGATTCGGCTTGAACTTTTCCAGTCCTGAAAGAAGGTGAGGGATAGAATTATGCAGATTACAATTCGTGGCCATCATTTAACAATTACGCCAGCAATAGAAGAAAATATTCGTCTTAAATTTGCGGAAATGACCAAACATTTAGATCAGGTCAATAGTATGCAAGTCAAACTGACTAAAGATCATCAGGTTGATAAACGTTCAAAAAAAGGTAGTGATAATCATATTGCGGAAGCGATTATACGATTACCTGGGACAGAACTTTTTGCACAAGCGTGCGCTGATGATATGTATACCTCGATCAAAAAATTGTCTGAAAAATTAAAAAAACAATTACATAAACATCGAAAAATGCAGCTCATTTATATGCCTTTAACGGTTTAGATTGTAAATTGTACAAAAAGAGGTTTTTTATAACCTCTTTTTTTATATATATAATGTATGTGACTAATGAATTATTTTTTAGATTTATAGTAAAATGACGGGTTTTACACCGTTAGTCCTATATGGGGTCTTGTGATGAATAGTGAACAGCTCACTGAAATTTTAAAAGCTGCTTTTCCAGAAGCTGAGGTTGCAGTTAGTGGGCAAGGCGGCAAATTTGATCTACGCATTGTCGATGATCAATTTGAAGGCAAACGTCCTGTTGCTCGTCAACAATCTGTTTATGCACCTTTGAACTCCTACATTGCCAGCGGTGAAGTACATGCAGTAACAATTCGTGCAATGACCAAAGAAGAATGGCGCAAAGCAAGCTTATTCGGAGCTTAATAATTAATGGATAAATTTCTGATTCAGGGCGGTACTAAGCTCGAAGGTGAAGTTCGTATTTCTGGTGCGAAAAATGCTGCATTGCCATTACTCGCTGCAACTATCCTTGCGGATACACCTATTACATTAACCAATGTACCAAATCTTAAAGATGTGAACACCTTAGTGAAATTGATCGCAGGTTTAGGTGTTCAAATCAGTTATGAAGGTGATACGGTTAAGGCTGATACTTCTAGCTTAGATAACCAATTTGCACCATATGAACTCGTGAAAACCATGCGAGCATCTATTTTGGTGCTTGGCCCGTTATTGGCGCGCTATGGTAGTGCAAAAGTGTCTTTGCCGGGTGGATGTGCAATTGGTTCACGCCCTGTAGATCAACATTTAAAAGCTTTAGAAGCACTTGGTGCAGAGATTGAAGTTGAAGCAGGTTATGTGCATGCCAAAGTGGATGGTCGTCTAAAAGGTGGCGAAGTTGTCTTTGATATGGTCACAGTTGGTGGTACTGAAAATATTCTAACTGCTGCGGTTCTTGCAGACGGTGTAACGACCATTCGTAACGCGGCTCGTGAACCTGAAATTACCGATCTTGCTAATATGTTGATCAAGATGGGTGCAAAAATCGAAGGTTTGGACACTGATACTTTAGTTGTTACAGGTGTTGAAAGCCTACATGGCTGTGAATATGCCGTTGTTGCAGATCGTATCGAAACAGGTTCTTATCTTGCTGCTGCGGCAATAACTGGCGGTAAAATCAAAACCACGCATACAGATCCAAACTTGTTGGAGTCTGTGCTGGATAAATTTGAAGAAATGGGCGCGGAAGTTACGCGCGGTGAAGATTGGATTGAACTGGATATGATGGGTAAACGCCCGAAAGCAGTAAGTTTCCAGACTTTACCACACCCAGAATTTCCAACCGATATGCAAGCACAGCTGATGGCGGTGAATGCAATTGGTCGTGGTTTTGCCACAATTTCAGAAACGATTTTTGAAAACCGTTTCATGCATGTACCTGAATTAGCACGTATGGGTGCCAATATTCAGGTTGAAGGTAATGATGCTGTTGTTACAGGTGTAGAGAAATTATCTGCTGCACCAGTGATGGCAACTGATTTACGAGCTTCTTTCTCATTGGTTTTAGCAGCACTTGCCGCTGATGGGGAAACGTTGATTGACCGTATCTATCATATTGACCGTGGTTATGAAGATGTTGAAGCGAAGTTACAAGGTTTAGGTGCCCAAATTAAGCGAGTAAGTTAATGAGCGATATGAGAAACGATGATCCCAATTTTGACGTAATGGGCAATTTTGATCATGGTTTAACTTTAGCATTAAGTAAGGGACGTATCTTAAAAGAAACTTTGCCATTGTTGGAAACAGCTGGCATTAACTTATTGGAAGATCCGGATAAATCTCGTAAGTTAATTTTTCCAACGACCCATAAGCACGTACGTATTTTAATTTTACGTGCTTCTGATGTACCAACTTATGTTGAAAATGGTGCTGCAGATATTGGGGTGGCAGGTAAAGATGTGCTGATGGAACATGGTGCACAAAATGTGTATGAACCATTGGACTTAAAAATTGCCAACTGTAAGTTAATGACGGCTGGTAAAGTCGGCATGGTTCGTCCGAAAGGTCGTTTAAAGATTGCAACCAAGTACGTCAATTTAACCCGTCAATATTATGCAAGCTTAGGCGAGCAAGTGGATGTGATCAAACTGTATGGTTCTATGGAACTTGCACCTTTGGTTGGTTTAGGTGATTACATCGTCGATGTTGTGGATACAGGAAACACTTTACGTGCCAATGGTTTAGAGCCTTTGGAAGAAATCTGTAAAGTGTCTTCACGTTTAATCGTGAACAAAGCAAGCTTTAAACGTAAACAAACTTTGTTGAATCCAATTCTTGCACAGCTAGAAAAAGCCGTGGAAGAACGCGAGCAAGCAAAGAAAGCATAAGTTGTTAAGTTTCTAGCTATGCTGATCAAACCGCTCAAATTTGGGCGGTTTTTTTATGAAAACTGAAAAATAATGATAAAACTGTATTTTCACCAATTTTAACGAAAGTTATTTTCAATAAAACTCCACATGAACACATGCGATAGATGTCCACAAGCTGCTGTAAAACAGGTAAACTAATCTTTTCCAATAGATTACCTTGTGGGTAAATTGATGCGACGTTTATCGACTCAAGATCAAAACTTCAAGCAAGCTTTTGCTGACTTGTTGGCTTTTGAAACTGTGAATGATCCAGAACTTTTAAAAACCGTTGACCAAATCATTGCTGATGTTCGTCAGCATGGTGATGCTCATGTTCTTAAATTGACACAGCAGTTCGATCGACATCCAGCGCATCAATTCTCAGAATTAGAGCTGACACAAGAACAGCTGAAAGCAGCATTTGATGGTTTAAGTTCAGAAGTGCGTGAAGCCTTAGAACTTGCTGCGAACCGTGTTCGTGAATTTCACCAAGCACAAAAGCAAGACGGCTGGACCTATGTTGATGCTTTAGGAAATACGCTTGGTCAAAAAGTCACACCGCTGGACCGTGTGGGTATCTATGTGCCGGGCGGTTTAGCTTCTTATCCGTCTTCTGTATTGATGAATGCTGTACCTGCGCATGTTGCTGGTGTGCCTGAAATTATTATGGTGGTGCCTGCGCCGAATGGCGATTTAAATCCATTGGTTTTGGCGGCAGCTTATTTGGCTGGCGTACACCGTGTATTTACCATTGGCGGCGCGCAAGCGGTTGCAGCATTGGCTTACGGCACAGAAACAATTCCATCTGTGGATAAAATCACAGGCCCGGGCAACCGTTTCGTTGCTGCAGCAAAACGTGCAGTATTTGGTCAAGTTGGCATTGATATGATTGCAGGGCCATCCGAAATTTTGGTCTATGCAGAAGGTCAAAATAACGCTGAATGGCTGGCGATGGATTTGTTGTCTCAAGCGGAACATGACACTGTGGCTCAAGCGGTGTTCATTACGCCAGATGCGGATCTTTTAAATCAAGTAGAACAATGGATTGAAAAGCATTTAGAAGCATTGCCTAAAGCGGAAATCGCACGCACTTCAATCGAAAACCGCGGTGCATTGGTTTTAGTCAAAGACCGTGCTGAAGGTGCTGAATTGATTAACCAAGTTGCACCTGAACATTTGATGCTGTGTTTAGATGAAGCACAGGAAATGGCTGAAGATATCCGCCATGCCGGCGCGATTTTCATGGGTCGATATACACCGGAAGCGATTGGTGATTACTGTGCAGGTCCAAACCACGTGTTGCCTACTTCGGGCACAGCGCGTTTTTCATCACCGCTCGGTGTATATGATTTCCAAAAGCGCTCAAGTTTAATCATGTGCTCTGAAGATGGTGTGAAAACTTTAGCGAAAACGGCTGATACATTAGCGCAGCAGGAAAACTTAGATGCGCATGCGCGTTCAGCACGCTATCGTTATCAGTAAGAAAATATAGACTAGGTGAAAAACTTAGTTTTCCAAAAATATAAACCTCTCCCTAACCCTCTCCTGAAAGGAGAGGGGAAATCTCATAAAATGAATATTCCTCTCCCTGAACGAGCTTTAAGGATTCCTTTAAAGCGAAGTGCAAGAGAGGTTAGGAGAGGGTGAAAAAGAGCAAAATAAAATGCCAAATATTACCTCTGAACAAATGCGTTTTTGGAGCCCTGATGTACGTGAATTAGAACCGTACACACCGGGTGAACAGCCTAAAATCCAAAATATTTTAAAACTCAATACCAATGAAAACCCGTATCCGCCATCGCCAAAAGTGGTGGAAGCAGTACAAAAAGTGTTGGCAAATTCTGCTGATGTTTTACGTTTATATCCAGATCCAGATGCGTCTGAGTTAAAGCAAGCGATTGCAAAACAGCAGCAAGTACCTGTTGAGCAGGTCTTTGTCGGCAATGGCTCGGACGAAGTGCTGGCGCACATTTTTAAAGCCTTTTTTGTGCAAGAACTGCCGGTTCTGTATCCTGACATTACCTACAGTTTTTATCCGGTATATAGCCAATTTTTTGGTATAGCTGCCAATACTAAAATTTTGCCCCTGAACGATGACTTTGAAATTGTGGTGGATGACTATAAACAGCCGAATGGTGGCATCATTATTACCAATCCGAATGCGCCTACGAGTATTGCTTTAGGTTTGTCTGCAATTGAGGAAGTGTTGCAAGCCAATCCGAATTCAGTGGTTGTGATTGATGAAGCGTATGTCGATTTCGGTGCGGAATCTGCTGTGGCTTTGGTTGCGAAATATGAAAACCTTGTGGTTTGTCAAACGACGTCTAAGTCGCGTTCACTTGCCGGTTTGCGCGTTGGTTTCGCGATTGCGCAGCCGCATTTAATCGCAGCGCTTGAAGCGGTAAAAAACAGCTTTAACTCTTATCCGATGGACCGTTTTGCGATTGCAGCAGCCGTGGCGTCATTTGAGGATCAAGCGTATTTTGAAGCGCAAAATGCCAAGGTGATTGTGAGCCGTGAAAAACTTGTAGAGCAGCTTTCTGAGCTGGGCTTTAAAGTATTACCCTCTGCGGCAAACTTTATTTTTGCATCATTGCCTAATAAAGATGCAAGTGAGTTGGCTGCTGAATTGCGCGAACGCGGAATTATTGTGCGTTACTTCAATAAGCCGCGGATTAATCAGTTCCTGCGGATCACCATTGGTACAGATGAACAAAATCAGCGCCTTGTGGATACGCTTAAAAACGATATTTTGGCTTGATTGCTGCAAGCTACTATAAATTTAAATCTACCCTAATCTTCCTTTTGAAAAGGTGAGAAGCACTGCTTCGCAAGGGGAGGGTTATAAAAAAGCGATTCAATTGAATCGCTTTTTTTGTTTAATCTGGCTTATACCAGGTATTTAACAAATCCAGCATGGCTTCGACTTTATCAAAGCATTCTTGATATTCAGCATCGCAATCTGATGCGATGGTGATTCCGCCGCCGGCCCACAGCGAAACCTGATCTTGGTATTTTTGAATAGAGCGGATCAAAATATTCCAAGATCCCGTGCCTCCGTGATTAAAATAGCCCATTGAGCCGCAATAGGCGCCGCGCGGGGCGCCTTCAAGTTCTTCAATGATTTGCATCGCACGGATTTTGGGTGCGCCGGTAATCGAACCGCCTGGCAGGGCAGACATCAGAACTTCAAAAGGGTTTACATCTGTTTTCAGCACTGCCTCAACTTCACTGACCATATGATGCACTTGGTTAAAACTTTCAATATCAAAAAGTTTAGGTGTTTTTACAGAACCTGTTTCTGCATAAATACTCAAATCATTGCGCAGTAAATCGACAATCATGACATTCTCAGCCATGTCTTTTTCAGATGATTTTAACCGTTGTTTTGACTGCTCATCTAAAATTGGATCTTCATAGCGAGGCATCGTGCCTTTGATTGGTTTAGTAATAATCTTGCGTTTAGGCTTAAAATCTATAAAAAGTTCAGGCGAACAACTTAAAATTTCAAAATCATTAATACGTAAGTAGCCTGAATATGGTGCATCAGTCAGTGACCAAAATTCTTGAGCGGTATCTAAGAGTGAACCGTTTGCTTGAGCTGTGAACTCTTGGGTTAAATTAATTTGATAGCAATCACCCGCTTTAATATATTCCTGCACTTGATCAAAGGCTTTCGTGTAGTCTGACTTAGACCATCTTGCAGTACATTTTTGTCTTAATTTAAATTGATTCTGAGTGATCTCGGTTTGAATTATGTGATCAATGTAGTCGTAAATCTTAGCTGCAGAATGATCTGAACTATAAAAATACCAACCATCATTCTCTAATTTTAAAAAACTGGAAAATTGTCCTAAAAACAAGCGAGGTTGCGCTTTGGCGTGCAAGGAAATCTGTTGCTGCGCTGCATAATCATAGCTAATAAAGCCAGCCCAGCCCCCAGAAAACCCACTGCCTAAGTTTGAACATAAATCTTGGAAGGCAATATTTTGCAAGGGCTGAGTATCAGATTCCTCATATTGATCTAAATTGGTACGGACATAAGCTTTAAGTTCATCATTCTTCAATTGTTGATATTGATTTGCCAAAAAGCAAATAACAGGTTGGTTTTGATCTTCTAAAAAAATCACATGTGACAAGGGTGCAAGCGCTTGCAAAATAATTTGAGCACTAACAGTTTGTTTGAGAATAATTTTTTTAAAAGAAATCGGTTTTTGCATCAACAGAGAAATTAAATTTAAAGACTAAAATGGATTTTATACCATTCCTAATTCATTTGGTTTGCAAATACCGTTTATCGGTAAGAACTAGATTGCGACCAACGACAGTTGAACAAATTTCAGCTTGGATATAATTTAATCGAGCGAGCAAACAACTCAAGGAAAGATTTAACAGTTGTCACAAAATAATATTACAGCTGAATAAATCGAGTGGTTGAAAATCAAAAAAAATAAATACTCTTGGGAGAGTACCGTATGAAAAATTTCACTAAATTAGCTCTAGTTTCTTCAATCGCATTTAGTGCGAATGCTATGGCTATGCAAGCAATGGACGATGCTGCACTTAGTTCTACCACTGGTCAAGATGGTATTAACATCGGGATTGGTATTTCAAAAGTTGAAATTGAAAAGCTTTTCATTCACGATAACGACGGTTTAACGGATACAGCTAAGGGTGGTACAAGTACTGCTGGTGCGATCGTTATTAAAGGTAACGGTATTAAGGGCGATGATTTAGAAAACAAAGGTATCATCATTGGTGCAAACTATGAAAACGGTGGTGCTTATCTTTTAAAAACTGGTAATCTAGCTGATTTACGTATCGATACTGATGCCGGTACAGGTGCAAATGGTGCATTCATTAACATCGCAGCTGATGTTTCTGGTTTAGATATTAAAATTGGTGAAATTGGTGTAACAGCATCTGGTACAGCTGGTACTACAGGCATTCGCCGTGGTGGTAAGCTTGAAGGTACAGATGCAAACTACAATGCAATTTTATCTGGTCTTTCTCTAAAAACTGGACCAATGACTGCTAATGTTCAGTTAGGTGCTGCTCCACAAGGGGCTATGATTAAACTGAGTACAACTATGAAGGGTGGTTTAGAAATTAAAGATCTAGGTATCCTTGATGCATCAACTAAAACCGCTACACGTGAAGCAGGTGAAATCTTTATCGAAAGCATCAAAGTTGCTGATGCTGGTAAAACTGACTTAACCATTAATCAAGATGTTCGTATTTATGGTAAAGAAGGCACAAACAATGGTTATATTCAAATGGTAAGCAACTCTGGACCAATTGATAACTATGTGAGAGGTGTTCATTTAGGTAGCCGTGATGCTGGTTCAATTGGTGATATCGAGGTTCAAGGTTTGCAGACATATTATAGCCCTTCTTTAGGTGCTTATACTCCAGGTTCTGTAATTACAATTTCTAGTAAGTAATTTAGAACAAAAAATAAGGCGCGTGTTGATCACGCGCTTTTTTTTACAAAAATGTGCGGAATGACCCAATAAAGCATAAAAAAATGCTGTTTTTTTATAAAAAAAAAGGTATCTTGCATAATACATGGATGTAGAGCTTTAGCTCTAAAAAATAATGAAAAAAGGCACATCATTGCCGATAACTAAAAGTTAGAAGATATGTTAGAGATAGCTGTAGGCTCGGCATTGATGTATTACTTTGCCAAAGAGTCCTTTGATTTAAAAGAAAAGCCAGTGGGAACAGTTCACTATACCGAAACATTGGATTCACGAAATGATTCCTTTACTCGGATGCACCGTGAAACTGTAAAAATTAAACCTGCCATTGAAGATCAATTTCGAGGCATCGTTCGGCAAGCCTATGACTATAGCTGTGGTTCAGCAGCTTTAACGACTTTATTAAATGGTTATGTAGGGACACAGCTAACTGAGCAACAGACCATGAATGGTTTGCTGAAATTTGGTGAAACTGAAAAAATTATCGAACGTCGAAGTTTCTCCTTATTAGACATGAAACGTTTTGTCGCTGCTGTCGGGCTAGACAGTGGGGGCTACAAAGGGGAGTTTTCAGATCTAGTTAAGCAAGGTCAGCCTGCGATTGTTCCCATTTCATATGCTGGTTTTAAACATTTTGTGGTTTTTAAAGCCTATAAAGATGGGCGTGTTTATGTTGCAGATCCAGCACTGGGCAATATCAGTTTCGATGAAGTTAGATTCCAAGAAATATGGGAAAACAACACATTATTCTTAATCAACGTTGCGCCTGAGCAACGTAAAAATTTATTAGCTTTGCAAGATTCAGACTTGCGACATGTTGAAGATGCAACCGTCAACCGTTATGCATTGGTTGATATTCAATATCCGCAGTTTTACATGGAAAAAATTGCAGACAAGGCATCTACGATACGACTTGATAAAAACATGAATGAAGAGTCGGAGTCTTATGGTAAATCGAATTACAACTTTCTAAGGCTTTACTACAAGAGTAAATAATTAGATGAAAGCGTATAACAAAGTGTCAGGATTAAAAAAATAACAACGGTGGGAAGGAACATGAATCGTAAATGGATGAACAAAACACTACTAGCCATGAGTATTCAGGTGGTGATGGGGGTTGCCTATGCAGCTGAAGAGCCAAGCCTTGGAGAATATGATCCAGTTGAACAAGAGACAGTCGTAGAAGAGTCTGTATCTCCTGCTACTGTAAACCAAGCTGATAATGCACAAGAAGCTGCTGCCGAGCCAGAAATTGGACAGTATGAATCTGTAGAAGAGCCCGTACAAGCTGAAATGCCACAATCCGAAGTCGCTCCTGCCAATGAAAAAGCATCGACAGCACTTCAGCAACAAGAAGGTGATGCGAGCCAAGAAGCGAATTTACAGGAAGTATTTAGCTCGAATGAACGTCAGTATTCATTGATTAAAAAAGGTGAAATATCATCTTTTTACGATATAGATTACACCTATTACCGTGATACACAGCTTGATATGGAAATGGCACAAGGCCAGCTTTATCAACTACGTGTACAAGAAAATGCAACACACTCAATGACCAATACATTTACCGTGCAATACGGTGTAATGGATAATTTGACATTCTCTGCATCTTTGCCTTTAGTGGCGAAAACTGATTTATTAAAAGATACTTCAACTGCAGGTTTAGGGGATATTTCTTTAGGCGCACGCTGGGAACCATTCCCACTGAAGCAAGGTCGTTTGCCTCTTATTTTATTTGGTAATTTGTCCACGAAAACTGGTGATAGTCCATACGAAATTAATGCTGTAAATGATCTAGCAACAGGTAAAGGTTACTATTCTGCAGGTATCGGTGCCAGCACACGTAAATATATTGATCCCGTTGTGTTGTTTGCATCCGTCTCGGCAAACTATGGTTTCAAAGAAACTGACTTAAACCAACGTCGTGGTTCGCGAGTCATTGAAGAGTTTGAACCGGGGATTAGTGGCGGTTTTGCATTCGGTTTTGCATACTCGTTTAACTACGATGTTTCCCTTACCATGTCATATCAACAAAGTTTCAATACCGGCGCAGAATTTACGTATAGCAGTGGCGAATCCTATTCACCTGCAGACCAAACCAGTTCAACTCTAGCGATTTCTTTAGGTGTACGTGTATCTCCAGAGACCATTGTGAATGGTACGGTGGGGTTAGGTTTAACTGAAGATGCACCAGATGTGTCATTAGGGTTGTCTTTCCCGTTGGATATTCTAGGTTTTGGAAAAAAACTTCGTTAAGAGGGCTGTCGTATGCGTAAAATTCGACTCAGCCCACTTGTTAGTGCGATCGTTTTAACGGGCTGTTCTAGTGCTGCTTTTGCACAATTGGGTACCAACCTTTCAGTTGATGTACGGTCACTTGCATTAGGTAATGCAGTAACTGCGGATCCTCCAGGAATTAGTGCAGTACATTTTAACCCTGCAGCATTAACTAAGATTGAAGGTTTGCAAACAGATATGCAGGGCATCATTGCAAACTTTGATATTCAACGTGAATTTACCGTTCCTGCGGGTTATAACGTTTTTGGTTATTCAGATGATCCATTAGTCTGTAATGATGGTCCTGAAGTGACGGCTGATATTTGTACGGACTTTAAAGATAAGGTTTCTGGTGATGTTGAATATGCATCCTTATATGTACCTGTCTTAAAAAAGATGGTGGATTTTGGTGCTGGACAACCCATTGCCGCGCCAACGATGGGGATTGCCTACAATCCACCGGGTTCTAAAGCAACATTCGCATCAGCTGTTTATGCACCTTTGATTGCGGGTTTTGGTGCTGAAAATGGTAACCCAGGTAATTTCATGGGGCAACAAGTTGCTCTAGAGCGTATTACTTATCTATCGCCAACAGTAGGCTATCAAGTCAGTGATGAGCTATCGATTGGTGGTGGTGTGGGGATGTCCTATCAAGCCATTGGATTGAAATCTGACCTGCGATTTCCCAATGAATTGATCGGCATGTTAAGGATGATTGATGAAGTCGTCTGTACACCATTTAAGGAAAATTCGGACATTATTACCGACATCTTGCTATTGGGGATGTGTAATACCGAAGAAGGGATGAATCCATTTGGCAAATTTGGTCAGATGGAATTGGCTTTAGAGCAGTCACTGAGCCCAAGTTACAACTTAGGGGTTTTGTGGGAGCCACGCGAAGATTTTAGTTTTGGTATGGTGTACCAAAGTGCAGCGAAAATGCGCATGAAAGGTCGTTATCGCATACAAAATGCGAAAGCACCTCAGGAGATGATTAAGGGATTAATGTCATCACCAACAGGTCAAATTTTAGCTGCAATTTTAGGTTTCCCAAATGCTGTGCCAAACTCGGAGTCGGGTTTGGTTTCGATGGATTTTGAATATCCACAGCATGTACAGGCGGGGATCAAATATAAGGTTATGCCTGATTTACAAATCAATTTTGATGTGGGCTGGACCGATTATCGTGCTTGGGACAAATTCCGTTTTGAATTCGACCGTCAAATTTCAGCGCTGAAAATTGCAAAATTATTATCTGAAAATGTGACTGATAATTCTTTGGCCTTACCTTTGAAATTTACATCGCCTTGGAACTGGGGTATTGGTATTGAATATTCTGCAACAGATCGTTTGAAATTACGTGCAGGCTATGAACCAAGGAGTACGTCTATTCCTGATGGTAAGCGAAATACCATGGTCCCGATTAATGGTGCGCAGCTCTTTGGTATGGGGATTGGATATCGTTTTGATGCAGATACGGATTTAGATTTATCAATCGGCTTTTTACGCAGTAAAGATAACATTCCAGCGAATACTAGTAGTCTTGCAAACTTAACCGGTGTGAATAATTTACTTTTAAACCCATATGCTGGACTGAATGTAAAAACCGATACGAAAATCACCATCCTAGGATTAAATTACAGAACTCGTTGGTAGGATAAGCAAACAGAATGAAAAGGATTTTATTCATGAAAACGTTACTTGCACTGTCTGTGGTGCAAGTGTCGTATGCCAACGCTGGAGCGTTTCATACCATTATTGGGCCAGATGGGCGCCCAATGGTGGTACAAGTGCAAGAAAAACCAGCAAAGAAACCTAAAGAAAGTCCAACTGCTAAAACGATAGACTCTCAACCTGTACAACAAATTACTCAACCATCTGTAAGCATTAGTCCGTCTCAAACCAAGACACCGATGACACGTCAAACGAGTCCAACAGCACAGACTGTTGAATCACTGAAGTCTCAACGTTTAAGTGTACGTGAGCCGGAAAAACGGGATGAAATTAAAGCTGTCACAATAGATAAAATTAAAAACGTCTCAGGTGATAAAGTTCCCAAATCTGAAAAGTCAGTACAAGCGTCAGATACTTCAGCAAAAGTCTTACCTTCAACAACATGGACAGAGAAGTTACAGCAATCAGAGCTAACCCAACCTAGTGCTCCGTATCAGGCCAAAGTTCAGGCTGAAAAAGATAAACCTATCGTCGAAAAAAAGATCCTTGCTGAGAAAGTTGTTAGCACTGATAAAGCCGTACAATCTTCAGGTGAAAACTTAGAAAATCATCCTTCAAAACAATCGGCTAAGGCAAAACAAGAGCAAGGCTTTTCGACCATGGCTGGTGAAAAGTATGTCAATAATGAATATCTTGAAGATAAAGAGTTTAACTTAGAAGGCAAAAAGCGCTTTTACACCATGCCCGAAGGCGTTATTGACAGCAAGATGGGGCAAACGCGGATGCAAACCATTGAACGTGAAAAAGGTGTCAGTCGCTCCGTCATTGATAATTTATTTAAACGCAATCAACCCGAAGATACAGGGCCGATCACTTTGGCCACATCGTATTATCGAGTCTCACAAGCTGACACCATTCAAGGTTTAGGTCAGCAATGTTTTTCGAATAAAAAAATGAAGAAAGCCAAAGAGCTCGACTTGGCTCAAGATATTAATTTATGGCCTCGAGCACCATTGTCGGACGAATTTGACTACGAAGTCGTAAAACTAAAATCACCATTACAAAATATTCGTATACATTCATTTGCATCCAAAGTACAAAATCCTACATTTTATTGGCCATTTGCGGTATTTTTAGACAAAAATGGATGTGTCATGGAAGGCGCAGGTGGATTCAAAAATAACCAAGGTGAAGCGGATCATCTTTACCATGAAAAAATAGAAGGCGTGATTCAAGTGCCTAAAGGTAGCCAGTATTTATTCTTAACGCCTTTAGCAACAGCAATAGACGTCGATGGCCGCGTATTAACCAATCAAGGCCAACTTAAATTAACAGCAATCCGTTAAGGACATAAGAAAGAGAATTAGGATGAAAAATAAAATTTTATTACCGTTTGCTTTAACGGCATTGGTTGCAGCGCTCAGTGGCTGTGGCGGTGAAAGTGCAAATGTGAATCCTGAAATTTATGATACCAGTACGACTAATGGTACTTGTAAAAGTAATACCGAAGGCTGTGTCGAGTTTGTTTTAGATTATCCAATTGAAGGTCTGAATTTTAATTGTTCGAGCGACGTTAAAAATACCTATATTACCTTGTTTGATCTAAAAGAAGGTGTTTCGACAGGTGCTTGTAAGATTGGCGATACGGTAACTTTCTTTGTCCAAGGTGAAAAATCACGTCGAATTGATTTGGGTAAAGTGGATTTGAAGCAAATTTCAAATGTAGCCAGTGGCACGACACCCCCACGTTTGACCTTATTGGATTTGGCTGCCGGCATCGCGGGTAAACCTGCTGCAACGATTTCAAATAGCGACGCAACGGTTAAAGTGGCCATGCGTTTAGCCAAAATCATTCAAGCCTTGGCATTGAAAAATAATAGCGCAGTTACAGCTACAGACATCCAAGCGGTTTATATCAACAATGCAGATAAAGTTTTGATTGATCAAATCACTCGAAATGTCGCGACAGCAGATTTCAGTATCAGTTCAGATACGGAATTTAATGACCTGTTTACACCTTGGCTAGACCTGTCCGAAGTCAGCAATGAAAATGCATTTACCTTAGTTTCAAAACTCATGAATATCTCAACGGCTGCGGTATATCAGCCTGAGTTTGCGTTATTTTCAACTGATGGCGTGATTACCAATGCCAGTGGTTCAAATGGACTGGTGGGCTGTGATAAAAATGAATGTTTGCCGACCGATAGTTCAAAAGTCAATTTATTTGGTCATTTCATGTTAATGACGGACCGCCAAGGTATGACCTTTGGTAGTGGTTTACAGTGGAAGGGCAAAGTTGATCAACAGTTGAGTACCATTGGTGGTGTGAATGTCTTGCTCTTGACACAGGTACGACCAACACGTTTAACAGCAACGCCGCAGGACAATTGGATTGATCCGCTTACAAAGCAAATTGATAAACCTGGCATACTGGGTTTCCGTTTTGATGCGGAAGAAGCCAATTCTGGCCCGCTGATTATTAAACAAGGGACGCTACTTGCCGACAAAATGGTGGTCGGTACAGGTGGAAGTTTATATAAAACTTTGATGGGTAAAAAAGACGATTATGTTCTGACGGCCGATGATAAGAAAAAATTAGGCCTATGGGAGCAAAACATTAACCAAGTGCAATTTAAAGGCACGATGGATTTATACAAGCTCTATCCGCTGTCGTATTTAGACAAAAAAGTCTTTAAGTCTGTTGAAAATGTTGCTGCTGGACAAAATTATATCTTCCCGTTATATGCAGATTTAACCTTTAAATTTACCGATACCTCGATCAAAACAGTGAAATTGGGTGTGGTGATTGACCGTAATGGTGATATTCGCACAAATATAAAATCTGGCGTGCCAGATGATGTATTTACTCGTCAAGATAGTCAAATTGTCGATTTGTCTACACACGCGACGGAAGGCTGTAGTGGAAAAGATGTGCTCGATCCACTGTTAATGAAAGATGACAAAGGTGTACAGCAATACCGTATCGGAACGACAACCCGTACCTTTACGCCTGAAGGGAATATTAATCCCAATACCATTTCGATTCGTATGATTTTAGCTGATCCATATTTCCACACGCTTGATGGTGCGTTAATTGGAATGAACTCAAGTGTGAAAACTTCAGCGGACACCTCAATGGTTGTGGGCGGTGCTTTAGTGCAGTTACACAATATGATCAATGCCAATGCAGGCACACGTCCCTCTGGCGTTGCTTTGACAGATTCGGATAATAAAGTGGTGAAATGGGGGAATAGTTTGGCCAGCTTTAGTTATATTTATAGCTTAAAAAATCCAAATGATACTGCAGCTGCTCAAACGGCGAAGTTAAGTGGCGGTGATATTTCCTTAGATTTAGCCCCTTGTTACACCATCAAGGCAAAATAATCGTTAAATATGAGTAAAATAAAAACCCATCTTATGATGGGTTTTTTAATCAAGAGACCAGCAAATTAACCTGTGTGATCGAGTCGCGTACCAAGGGTTTCGAGATGCATTTCAAATTGACCTGTTTTGCGGTCAGCAAAATAATGCCGCAGCGTTCTTTCCACACTTGGAAAGGCTAAATCATCCCAAGGAATTTCTTCTTCACTAAACAATCGAGATTCAATGGTTTCATCACCCGCACCAAACTCACCATTGATTAGTTCAGATTTGAACAAGGCATAAATTTGCCCAATACGGGGAATGTTATACATGCAATACAGTTGCTCAATATTGACTTCTGCTTCAGCTTCTTCGCGAGTTTCACGCGCTGCACCTTGCTCCATTGTCTCATAGAGTTCCATATAGCCAGCAGGTAATGTCCATAGCCCATAACGTGGCTCAATCGCACGACGGCAAAGTAAAACTTGATTGTCCCAAACGGCTAAAGCACCACAAATGACTTTAGGATTCACATAATGAATAAACCCACATGCGGTACAAATACGGCGTATCTGATGATCTCCAAGCGGGATCGCTTCTTTTGTTTTTTGTCCGCAGTTTGAGCAAAAGTTCATATTCATCGTCATGGATTGTGTGAACCGTCAGAATAACTTAAAAATAAAACTTTGGCATCATTTCTAACCAGCTTGGCCGAAATTCAGCTATGATGAAAACAAGATAATTATAAGGATGTAATGTGGATGGATGAGGGTTTATTGACTCAGCGATTGCAGCAAAGTTTACGTTTTTCTAAGCGTATTCAACCTGCGCATGCTGCTGTATTGATTGCGATTACCCAAGAAGATAATCCACGTATTTTATTGACCCGCCGCTCACTCTATATGAATAATCATGCCGGTGAAGTGTCCTTTCCCGGTGGCAAACGTGATGCCCAAGACACCAGTAATATCGTGGTGGCGTTAAGAGAAGCCCAAGAAGAAACCGCTCTAAATCCATTTGATGTGCAGCTTTTGGGTGATTTACCGATGCAAAAAGCACGGAATGGGATGTTGGTTAAACCGATCGTGGGGTTGATCCCGCCTGACGTAAATTTGATACCTCAACCCACTGAAATTGACCGTATTTTTTTTGCATCATTAAGACAGCTTTTAGAAACGCCACCAACGCCGTATGAAGTTCGTTTTGCCCAGCAATCACTATATTTCCCCAGTTTAAGAGTTGAAAATGAAATCGTTTGGGGTTTGACTGCACGGATGTTGATTTCCTTATTTCAATATGGTTTGAATTATCAAAAAGAATGGCCTTTTTTATTAAATTCTCCTTCATTTCATTTGGGCCGTGAGCCTTAAACCTTTTTTAGAAAGTCAAAATAGGATGTTTGATCATGTTGTACAAGTTTCAAGGATATAGCCCGAAAGCCACACATCAACCTTGGGATGGTTGGGTTGCAGAAAATGCAACGGTCATTGGGCAAGTTGAATTAGGCCGAGAAGTGAGTGTCTGGTTCGGAGCCGTCATTCGAGGGGACAACAGTCGTATCAAACTGGGTGATTTTACCAATGTACAAGAAAATGCGGTGCTGCATACCGATGCGGGCATTGAAATGATCATTGGTGATTATGTCACGATTGGGCATCAAGCCATGCTACACGGATGTACCGTAGGTGATAATAGTCTGATCGGAATCAATGCCGTGGTTCTAAATCATGCTGTGATTGGTAAAAATTGCATCATTGGTGCGAATGCTTTAATTCCAGAAGGGAAGGTGATTCCGGATAATTCTGTTGTGATGGGTTCACCGGGTAAAGTCGTCAAGACTTTAGATGAACAAGCCGAAGTACGTCTAAAAATGAGTGCCTTGCACTATGCCGCTCATTTTAAACATTTTACTCAACTCGAAGTTGCTGAACTTTAGAACGCTATACAGGGTAAGCAAAAAAGCCTCGACGTTTGTCGAGGCTTTTTTATAGATTAAATACAGAAAGCGCTGAGTCTGTGGTGGAAAATCTCGCGAACTGCGATGGAGTGGAGTATCATATTCAACGTTTTTTAAGATTAAATTTAATTAAGGTTGCGCATGAAATTACTGGCATTGGAAACTGCCAATGAGCAGTGTTCCGTCTCGATTGTAGATGAAACTCAAGAGCTTTATTTTCAACTCGATTTACGGGCAAAAGCGCAGACGCAAACCATTCTCCCAATGATTGAGCAAGGGCTTAATCAAACTGCTATTGAGTTAGCGGATTTAACTGCAATTGCATTTAGTCGTGGGCCTGGCTCATTTAGTGGTGTTCGTATTAATGCAGCGGTAACACAGGCTTTGGCATGGGCCAATGACGTACCTGTTGTTCCAGTCTCGACTTTACAAGCTTTGGCTCAAGCGGCGCATCGTCTACATGGTTTGACTGAAGTAACGGCGGTTCTTGATGCGCGCATGCAAGAAGTGTATATCGCCAGCTATCATCTCGATGCCAATGGCATTATGCAGGCTGTAGATGAAGAACAACTATTAAGTTACGCAGATGCCACACCACAGATCAAATTTACTGTCGTGGGTTCTGGTAGTGAGCTCATTCAATCAGAACAAACACAATACAAAGACTTAAGTGCAACAGCACAAGATATTGCTACTATTGCCCGCGAAGCGGCGCAAAGAAAAGCATGGGTGAGTGCTGAACTTGCATTGCCCGTATATTTACGAGATAACGCCTGGAAGAAAATTTCAGAACAAGGCAAGCCATAATTAGGGTTATATATGGATCTTCTACTGCTGCTCAAAGCGGCAATCATGGGTATTGTTGAAGGTATTACCGAATTTTTACCGATTTCAAGTACAGGGCATTTGATTCTGGCTTCAGAATTAATGAACTTCTGGACCAAAGAAAAAAGTGATGTTTTCGTGATCGCGATTCAAATGGGTGCGATTGCGGCGGTGATTTATGAATACTGGGGCCGCCTGTGGGGCGCAGCAACCGGTATGGTGACTGGTGAAGAAAAAGGTCGCCGTTTAGGTTTTGGCTTAATTCTCGCTTCGATTCCAATCGTGTTGATTGGTTTGACGTTTGGTCAGACGGTGAAAGAACTGCTGTTCAATAACATTGCGATTGCTATGGGGTTGATTATTGGTGGTTTGATCATTATTTGGATCGAAAAAAATCCACCGCAAGTGCGTGCCAAAGAAGTAGAAGATTTAACCATTAAAGATGCGATTTGGATTGGTTTAATTCAAGTTTTATCTTTAATTCCAGGGACTTCACGTTCAGGTGCAACCATTATTGGTGCCATGTTCTTAGGGGTTTCTCGTAAAGCAGCCACTGAGTTTTCATTCTTTTTGGGTATTCCTGTTATTGTTGGTGCAGGTTTACTGGATTTATATCAAAGCTATGATGTATTTCAAGGCACTCAAGATTGGACTGTAATTGCCGTTGGTTTAATCGTTTCATTTGTCTCTGCATTGATTTTAATTCGTGCGCTTGTCGCTTATGTGGCAAAACGTGATTTCATGATTTTTGCGTGGTATCGAATTGTTTCAGGTTTATTGATTTTATTGTTCGCATTTACAGGCTGGAAATTATGGTAAGCGAAATCCGCTTATACACAGAACAAGAGTTTCATGAGAAAGCACAGCAGTATTCTGCTGTGCTTTCTTCACGTGGTGTATCTGTAAATATTGAATTGATTGAAAAATTAAACGCGCGTTTTTTACGTTTAAACCCTGAACTTAGTTTGTGTGTCGATGCAGATGGTTTGTGGTTAGCGGCCAATGGCATGAAGATGCAACCCGATTGGACAGCAGAAGTGGGGCGTTTAAAGCGAGCATCTTTAAAGTCTGAGATGATTGCACGTGCGTGTAATTTGGCTGAAAAACCACAGCTTGTAGATGCAACCGCAGGGCTAGGGCACGATAGTTTATTGATGGCACATCTGGGTGCGCATGTGACTCTTGTGGAACGTCATCCGATTTTATTTACCTTATTGGAAGACTCACATCAACGTGCGCAGAAAGATGCATTTTTAAGTTCGGTTGTGGCACGAATTGAATTGGTCTTTTCAGATTCGGCAGACTTTTTGCAACATTTGTCGACGACCAATCAAATCTTTGATGTGGTTTATCTCGATCCGATGTTTCCACAGCGAGATCAAAACCAGCAAGCCGTCAAAAAGCAAGCTCAGGTCAAAAAACAAATGCAATTATTGCATTTACTGTTACCTGAAGATGGTGAAATGGATTTAGGTGATAATTTACTGGATTTAGCACAAAAAATTGCTAAACGTGTTGTGGTTAAACGTCCACGATTGGCGGTTTTTTTAGCGAATCAAGAGCCGCAACATCAGTGGCAAGGTGATGCTTGTCGCTTTGATGCATATTTCCAACATGATCTTGTGACTTAAAATGATATTTGCTTCAATATTGTTCAAAGATTTGTTATATAGTTAAAAAATAGCATTGCTAAAAACGACATCAGGCATAAAATTATTTGTGCAATTAAGCGAGCCAAGGCCACCATCAGAACTCTATGATTGATTTCAAACCCTCCATCAATTTTTGGCATGATTTTAAAAGCAACCAAACTGCGGGGATGTGGTTATTTTTGGGGTCTCGTCGTTCTTTACAAATCGTTCGACCATCGATTTTACAATTGGTGTTTTGGGGGATTTTAGGTGGTTGTGCCAACAGTTTATTTAGTTGGCTCAGCACGGGGCGTATTGGTGAATTTAACGCTCAAGGTCTTATAAGTTATGCATTGTGGCCATTTATTGCTTTAATCGTGGGGATTTTTCTGTCACAACGTGTGAATAATCCACGGTTAATGTTGGTCCCAGCATTACTTTGGTTGGTGCTTGATACGCACATCATGTTGTTTCAATGTTTGATTCAATATATGGGAGATCTCGATTTTCTCCCATACTTCCTATATGACTACATTCCAACGTTATTCATTATTCTATTTGTTTGGCAAAGTCTGGCTGTCGTTTGGGTATTTTCACGTGAGCTGAAATGGCCATGGTGGGAGCGAGCACTGATTATGGGTGCGACGCTATTTACTTTGGTCGTGTGGCAAGTCTCAGTCAAAGATCAGCCGATTTGGAAAGTGGAAGAAGTTCCACCAAGCTTTGCTGAAGATGCCTTCTATGCACAAAGCCGTTTGCTCAATAAATCTTTAGACGCAGTGGAATATGGTGAATTTGCCCAATCCCATTGGTACTTCTTAGGGGTGGCGGGTGCGAGTTATCAAGATGTCTTTAAACTGGAAATTGAACGGATTAAAGAACAGTTTGATACACGTTTTGGCACCTATGGACGTTCGGTTGAGCTTATCAATAACCCTGCAACGCGCACTGAAATTCCGCTGGCATCTAAAACCAGTATGGAGTTGGCGCTGCGTCGTATCGGTCAGCAGATGAACCGAGAAAGTGATGTCTTATTTTTATATATGACCTCACATGGTTTACCAAATGTCTTTGAAATGGAAAATGCACCTTTGGATTTGGCGCAAGTCGATCCTAAATGGTTAAAAGAAGCCTTGGATGCGTCCGGAATTCGTTGGCGTGTGATTGTGATTTCTTCATGTTATTCAGGAAGTTTTATTCCAGCACTACAAAATGATAATACTTTAATTATTACTGCATCGGCAGCTGATCGACAGTCTTTTGGCTGTTCGAATGAAGCTGAATACACCTATTTTGGCCGAGCGTTCTTTGATCAGGCGATGCGTGAGCAGACCAGTATTCAAGCGGCATTTAATGAAACCAAAGCGACTGTTGCGAAATGGGAAGCAGCGCAAGGTTTCGAACCTTCTGAACCGCAGTGGTCGATGGGGAAAAACATGGCATTAATGTTGCCTCAATTAGAACAACGATTGTTCCCGCCGACAACTACTGCACCGGCTACGACGGTTACGCCTTAAAAGATTAAAAAAGTTTAGGATAAAGATCATGGAATTAGTACAACGAAATACTTGTTTTGCTGGTGAGCAGCGCATTTATCAATTGGATTCTTCAAGTCTAAAGACCGCGACAAAGTTTGGTATTTTTCTGCCAGAAGTAGCCTTACAAGGCCAAGCGTGTCCTGCATTGTTTTATTTGGCGGGATTAACCTGTACTGAAGAAACCTTTGCCATTAAAGCGCATGCTCAGCGTTTAGCTGCGCAGCTTGGCCTGATTTTAATCAGCCCTGATACTTCTCCACGTGGGGAACAGGTAGCACAAGGTGATCATTGGGATATTGGGCAAGGCGCAGGCTTTTATATTAATGCAACGGAACAACCGTGGGCCGAGCATTATCAAATGGAACGTTTTCTTACTGAAGAATTGTATTCGCTGGTACAGGCTGAATTTCCGGTACAAAAAGGTGCGATTGGCATATTCGGACATAGTATGGGCGGTCATGGGGCATTAACTTTAGCGTTGAAGCATCCTGACCTGTTTAAATCGGTTTCTGCTTTTGCACCGATTTGTGCGCCGAGTCAGTGTCCATGGGGCGAAAAAGCCTTTAATCAATATCTAGGTTCAGACCGACAGCAGTGGCTTCAGCACGATGCTACAGCTTTAGTGAAATCTAAAGGGGCTTTGTTTAAAGCCATTTTGATTGACCAAGGTATTGATGATCAATTTTATAGCCAGTTAAATCCGATGTTGTTTAAGCAAGCGTGTGAGCAAGTTGGGCAGCCACTCGAAGTGCGTGAACATGCAGGCTATGATCATGGTTATTATTTTATTCAAAGTTTTATGGATGATCATTTGCAATTTCACGCTGTCCAATTGCAAACAGCGGTTCATTAATTCTAAAGCCAGTGTTTAAAAAATATTGAGGCACAGCTTGCTTTGATATACGTATAAATAAGGCATGGTGATGAGCATTGCCATGCAAATGAATAAATTCGACATACCAAAAAAAATAATTTAGGGTACTTATGCAAAATTCACAATTGGAAACGCCGCTTCCGCCAGAGCTGCCCGTGATGAATCCACCGAGTCTATTTGGTGAGACAGAACAGGCTGATGTTTTGGGGCGAAATTATCATTTTAGGTTTAAAGGTAATGCGTCTGAATATTTCGGTATTTGGATTGTGAATATCTTACTGACGATTGTCACGCTTGGACTTTATGCGCCTTGGGCAAAGGTCCGCCGTTTACGTTATTTTTACGGTAATACTTGGGTATTTCAGCGTCGTTTTGACTTTACCGGTTTGCCTACAAAAATTTTAGTTGGACGAATCATTGCGTTAGTGGTCTATGGTGGTTTCTCTTTTGCTATAAAGTATTCTTGGGAAGCTTTCTTAGCGGGCTTTGTCCTGATCTTCTTTGCGGTTCCTTGGCTCATTCGATCTACGATTCGTTTCCGTGCTCGCAACAGTAAGTTTAGTAATAGCCGATTCTTTTTTTCAGGGACAAATAAAAGCGCATATTGGTGCTTTGTTAAATGTCTTGCGGTGGTTGTCTTTACCCTTGGATTGTTTACACCAGTTGCGGTCTGGTTATATAAACGTGAATGTCTGAATCATTTGTATCTGGGGCAGTTGAAATTTAATCTGAATAATACGTGGGGCGATTATATGCGCGCCATGTATGTGCCTTTATTTCTGTTTATGGGCTTTGGTGCATTGCTGGCAGTAATCTTTGCAATACTGTTTGGTAGTTCAGATGGTTTAAATGACGCATCTTATGTCTTCATTATTTTTGGTATGTATTTGATTGGCTATATGTTTATTTGGCCACTCACAGCTGCACGTATTTTTATTACCACTTGGAATAACACCACGTTGAGCCGCAGTCAGTTTCATACGGACTGTAATCAATGGCGTTATGCATGGATTGTCTTGAGCAATTGGTTGGCTAAAGTGGTTAGCCTCGGTTTACTGACACCATGGGCAGTTGTACGACTATATAAATATCAGACTGAATCTTTGCACTTAATGTTGGTCGATGATCCCGACCAATTACAAAATCAAATGCAGCAAGATCACAATGCGATTGCTGAAGAATTATCCGATATTTTTGACCTAGATATTTCCTTATAACGCAGGTGAATTACATGAAAACATCAGTAGTGAATGCAACCTATTATGATGGGAAAGTGTCAAAACCCTTTGTTGCTCAAATCAGCGCAGATGGGGAACATGCTGTGATTGTGCGTTATGGTCAAGACCTAGAGCAAACGCAGCATTACACCTATCAAGATATGACGCTGATCGGTGCTTTGGGTGATATTCAGCCAGTGATCGAGTTAAAGGATGATGCTCGTTTAGAGTTTCATCAACCTTTGCCAGAGTGGTTTAATCTCGACGTAAAGTCGCGTTGGCATTCGATTTGGAAATTAGAGCGTTCACCTTCTCTAATCATTTTTAGTATGATTTTCGTGGTGGCTTTTGCTTTTGTATTGATTAAATGGGGCATACCTGCGGCGTCGCATGTGGTGGCCAATCAACTGCCTGAGACAGCGTTAAAGAGTTGGGGGGATCAGGCGGAAAAATATATTATCGATATGACTGAACCTACAAAATTGCCACAAGCACGCCAAGACAAACTGAAGCAAGAATATCAACAATTGGTGGCTGAGAATCGACCTGCGAAGCTATTATTCCGTGGTGGTGGCAGTATTGGTGCAAATGCATTGGCGATACCCAATAACACCATTATCGTGACAGATGAGTTGGTTAAATTAGCGAAAAATGATTATGAGTTAATTGGTGTACTTGCACATGAGCAGGGGCATTTAGTTCAACGCCATAGTTTGCAGCAAAGTTTGTCAGGTTTAGGCATCAGTATTATTTTGTTGATGATTACGGGGGATGGCTCTGACATTCTTACCAATTTACCGGTAGCTGCGGTGGGTGCGAGTTACTCACGAGACTTTGAATCTGAAGCAGATTTATATGCCTTAAAACAACTTTCAAAACATCAAATATCAACTTCGCATTTTGCAAATTTCTTACAACGTATGGAAGATGAAGCTGATGCTGAAACAGCAAAAGAGAAAGATGCCAAAGATGGAACTGCCAAAGATCAGAGATCTTGGACAGACTTCTTTGAGTCACATCCAGCAACGAAAGCCCGTATTGATGCAGTTAGAAATTATCAATCACATCAGCATTGAGTGAAAGGAATTAACAATATGGCGACGGAGACTACGGTTCGCGTTGCCATGTTGCACTGAGTTCTTCTTGCCCCATGCGGATCAAATGATCTAAAACCACATGTTCCAATTGATCTAGATTTGCACTTGGATCTTGGGCTGAAATTACTACATCTAAAAAAGCAGCTTGTGGTAAAAGGTTGACCTCTGCAGAGGGTAGTTGAATCTTGAATGCAGTATTTTCTCCAATGATCTGTTCATTGACTTCAAATTTATGTTTCCAATGATTAACTAAGCGCTTAGCAACACGTGCTGCTTGGGCGGTGGTGATGTGTGTTGAACTTTTCATAGATGCAATTTTATTATTAAGTCGTCAGTCCTTTAACTTAGCAAAGTACATAGATGCCCGTTAAGTCTAAAAATGCAACGCTGTGTTTCTACCGCAGTGGTCTTTATTCATATTAATCACTGATGTTACGCACGCAAAAAATAATTTTGCATTTTTAAAATGATATTTAAGTCAATTCGACGGAGTCTTACATCTAGGGCTTAAATAAAGGGATTAGCCTTCGGCTGGAGGTACTCTTACGAAACGATGTTTCTCATTAGGCAAAATGAGAAGCGAAGCTTCGCAACGAAACCATCTTGCAGAGCAATGCTCCTCACCGCAAAACTCGCTCTCTAGCGTCTATTTATTTAAAGTATTGCAAAAAAAAATTTGATGAGAAGTCGTGCTATCTCAAACAATTGCGGATGACGTTACCGCGTATCGTTCTTTTATTTGAATCAAATTTCGCTTCTGATATTACTGCGTAACATCAGTTCATCCTAGGTTTCTTTATTAGAGAGATCTCAATCATTGGCATCGAAAAAACGACTAAGGGCATGGGCAGCGAATAGGGGGACAATTTGCTATAATGCGTCAATCACTCCCTTTTCAAAGCTAGGTTTTTCATGTCCAAGCCATTCTTAATCGCACCTTCAATTTTGTCAGCAGACTTTGCGCGCTTAGGTGAAGAAGTTGAAAATGTTCTAGAAGCCGGTGCAGATGTTGTTCATTTCGATGTCATGGATAATCATTATGTACCGAACTTAACTTTTGGTGCGGGCGTTTGTAAGGCATTGAAAAAATACGGCATTAAAGCGCCAATTGATGTGCATCTAATGGTTTCACCGGTAGACCGTATGATTGGTGATTTCTTGGAAGCTGGCGCAGATATCATCACTTTCCACCCAGAAGCGACTGACCACATTGACCGCTCTTTACAGTTAATCAAATCTGGCGGTGCGCAAGCGGGCTTGGTATTTAACCCTGCGACACCTCTGCATTATTTAGACTACGTTTTAGATAAAGTTGACCAAGTCTTGTTGATGAGTGTGAACCCAGGTTTTGGTGGTCAAAAGTTCATTCCAATGACCTTGGAAAAGCTGCGTCAAGCACGAAAAATTATTGATGCTTCAGGTCATGATATTCGCTTAGAAGTGGATGGTGGTGTTACTCCAGCCAATATTCGTGACATTGCTGAAGCCGGTGCAGACATGTTTGTTGCAGGTTCAGCGATTTTTGGTAAGCCTGATTATAAAGCTGTGATTGATGACATGCGTTCTGAGTTGGCAAAAGTGCATGCTCAAGAGGCTTAAGCCTTTGGGTATAAGTTATTCCTCGCTTGTGGATAACTATATGGATAACCGTATGGATATCTGTGTAGATAACTATATGGATAACTTGGATAAATTATAAACGATTGTGTATCAATGGCTTAATAATTAGACGTATTAAGTATAAAAAGGACTCAATTGAGTCCTTTTTTTATGGGGTAAAGTGTTTGAAATGCTGTATGTTTATTAATCTATGGTAAATAATTAATCAGTTTAAAAAATAACTTTTATGTTTTAACTGGAAGATATGCGCTGATTTTTATGACAGCGCAATAAATTTAAAACTGTTGTGAATAACTACACAATTAATTATGCTGTTAGCAACTATTGAGATACGCTGTGACTGGCAAAACACATCATCGATCGCACTGGATAGTGCTTTTAGATATTTCTGAATGTATCGTTCATGATGGATAAATTGGTCGAGTTGCATGTCATGTTGATACAAATGTCATGTGATTGCATTTGAATCGTAAATAATATCATCATGGTGTTTCATGCGGATTTCGGCTGAGCCGATCGCGTGATGTTTCTAAAGATGTGTTAATAGGGATATATTGTCACAGTGCATCATTGGGTTGAATTAGGATACTAAATTGTTTAATTTTTTGCGAAAGCATCTTGGCTTTGCTTGGCTCGTGGCGTTTGTCATGGGATGGAGCAGTGTGGTCAGTGCACAGCAAAATTTTCAACATCAACAAATGATGACAGCGAATGCCCATCAGGCATCAGTTCATGCAGCACATGCTGATCCTTCACGTTCAAATATAGCAAATTGCCATCAAAATCAGCGGCAAGCTGCTCCTGAGCATGCAGCACATCATGGCAAGCAGACGACACCTGAAGTCATTTCAATGATGGATTGTCATCAATCTTTAGATGCGACATCTGCACTGCAAGATGGTCAAGCGCATCATTCAACGACACAAAGTGCAGACTGTCAGGACTGTACACTCGCACATTGCCAAATCAGTACCTCTTATGTCGATAGCGCATTGGTTGCATTGCAAACCGTCAATGTGCATCTTTATGCAGAACCTCCTCGTTTTATTTTTGCTGGACAGCATTCAAAAGGCTTTTGGCAAGAAATTCTAAGACCCCCGCAAGCTTAACCTGAGTTTTAAATACGTTTTTTCGTTATTTTATAAAGGTTAAGTCATGTCTAATTTATTTAAATCAGGCCTCGTGCTCGGGGTGTGTCTGCTGTCTCCAACGTGGGCGTTTGCAGCCATTAAAGAATATCATCTGAATATTGATGAAAAGACCATCAATTTGACTGGTAAAGCGGTCAAGAAAATCAGTGTCAATGGTCAGTTTCCAGCACCATTACTGGAGTTTGAAGAAGGCGATGATGCTGTCATCCATGTGCATAATCAGCTCAAAAAACAAAATACCTCAGTGCATTGGCATGGTCTATTGCTGCCCGGCTTAATGGATGGTGTACCCGGCTTTAATGGTTTCAATGAAATACAGCCTGATGGTAGCTTTACTTACAAATTTAAAGTCCGTCAAAGCGGAACGTATTGGTATCACGCGCATTCCAAAGGCCAAGAACAAGACGGATTGTATGGCGCTTTGGTAATTTATCCGAAAGGTAAACAAGCACTTGCCGCACATGAACAGACGCAACGTGATTATGTGGTCATGCTGTCGGATTTTCATGAATCATCTAGCGCTCAGATTATGGCAAATCTGAAAAAGTCTGCCGAATACTATCAAAATCAGCGTGAAACAGTTTCAGATGTATGGACGCAAATGCAACGAACGGGTTTGAAAAATACTTGGCAAGACCGTTCGATGTGGAATCAAATGCGTATGCTGAAAACGGATTTGTCTGATGTAACGGGTTATACGTTCTTATTGAATGGTAAAACTCCAGAACAAAACTGGACAGGTCTATTTAAGCCTAACGAAAAAGTCAGACTTCGTTTTGTAAATGCTGCGGCCATGTCGTTTTTTGATGTGCGTATTCCTCAGCTCAAAATGACGGTGGTCAGTGCAGACGGTCAAGCGGTCAAGCCGGTCGCTGTGGATGAATTTCGCATTGGTGCTGCAGAAACCTATGATGTGATCGTAGAGCCTAAATCTGCGCATTATCAGATTGAAGCTGAGTCGATTGATCGGACTGGATTTGCGATTGGCACTTTACATGATGAAACGCAGCCTCAGCACTCAGGTATTCATATACCAAAAGCACGGCCACGCGCTTTGCTGACCATGGAAGATATGGGGCATGGTTCAATGTCAGGTATGGACCATAGCAATATGGGACATATGGCTACAGGTTCAACCCAAACTTCAGCAATCCAGCAAGTGAATGCTCATGAGCACAGCGCGCATACTGTCGATCCGTCAAAGATTCAGCCGAATCAAGCACATGATCATGCAGCTATGGGACATGACATGGACCATTCCCCAATGCCTGCACATACTGCTATGCAACATCCAGACATGCATAAACAGAACATGTCTGATTCAGCGCATGCCAATATGGATCATAGTGTGATGGATCATTCATCTATGAACCACTCCTCAATAGATTCATCTATGAAACATGATATGCATACAGCGATGGAGCATGCACAGTCTAAAGGAGAGATGCGGGCAGTTGAAAATTCAGCAACGGTTATGGGCTGGGCCAATGCTTCAACACCTGTCGGTGATAAGGCCTTGCAATATAGTGATTTAAAAGCGTTAACGCCGCAGCCTGATACACGTGAACCGACGCAAGATTTGGTTATTCATTTGGGTGGAACAATGGAACGCTATATGTGGACCATGAATGGTAAAAAATTTAGTGAAGCCGAACCACTACAGGTGAAATATGGTGAGCGAATTCGACTGAAATTTGTCAATGACAGCATGATGGCGCATCCGATGCATTTACATGGCATGTTTATGCAATTGGAAAATGGGCAAGTGTCTTCTGAAATGCCAAATAAACATACGGTGATAGTGCCGCCGGGGAAAACAGTGACTGCTCTGTTAACGGCCAATGAATTAGGGGAATGGGCGATTCATTGTCACTTGCTGTATCACATGTCCGCAGGAATGATGAATAAACTCGTGGTCGCAAATGTCGCGGAGAATACTAAAACGGCATCTTTGCCGCAAAAGGAGGTGTCTCATGCGCATCATTAAAACATGCACATATACGGTTCTAAGTTTAGCTTTGGCAACGGTCACTCAAATAACCATGGCGCAAGATGCACATCACAGCATGTCGACGTCAGCTCAACATGAGTCGCATTCCTCACATGATTCGTCGCATCAAGTGATGCAAACAAGGATCGAATCGAACAAGATGGAGCATACTGCAGAACATGCAGAACATGCAGAACATGCAGAACATGCAGAACATGCAGAACATGCAGAACATGCAGAACATGCAAATGCATCATCTATTGCGTCACGTGCTGCTTCTGCGCAGCACCCTGTTGATCATAAGCGTGAACATGGTGGACAGATTTATCAAGCGACTGAGATTGACAGTCGATGGCTCAATAATGCCGATGGCCGAGGACGTTTAAAGACCGAAATTGAGAGTCGAATCGGGACCGATGAAAATAAGCTCTTCATCAAACTACATGCCGATAAAGCCGAATCTCAAGACGCAGATTATGCGGCTCAAGTGATGTATAGCCGTATGATCTCAGACTTTTGGGATGCGCAAATTGGTGCGCGTTATCGGGTCGATGAACATCAAGTGATGGACAAGGAACAGTTTGATGCTGCGGTGGGTCTGCATGGTCTGGCACCGTATTTCTTTGAAACCGATGCTTATTTATATCTTGGTGCAGATAAACAGGTCAGTTTTTCTTTAGAAACCGAACGTGATTTGCTGCTGACGCAAAAATTGATTTTAAAGCCGTATCTGAACCTAGATGTGGTGCTGAGTGATGATTCTGCCTATGCACAAAAAACAGGACTCAGTTCTGTATGGTTAGGGCTAGAAACACGCTATGAAATCAATAAAAAGTTGATGCCATTTATTGATGTTGCTTACAGCTATGAAAAAGGAAATCAGCATACGGCACGGCAAGCTGAAACTGGAAGTGAAAAACAATGGTGGTATGGCGCAGGTGTACGTCTGAAGTTCTAATCGGCGAATAGACCAAATAAAGAGGGCATCATCAACTGGTTTTGGTGGTGCCTTTTTTATCTCTGAATCTGTCCTTTGAAAAGATATGCTATGTTTTGGCGCAATTCATCTGCACAAGTTTTTTCCTTAACTGAATAACGCCCTAGATTTGGTCAAAAAATGTAAAGACTGCACTAAAATTCAGCATATTTGCTATACTGAGACAATATTCGGAGGAACGACCTCCCTTACATCTTTGTTCGAAGCCAGTAAGAAAAATCGTCAGGACGACCTGACTCTACTAATATGGAGGAAGGCATCATGGCCTGGGTTGTTCTAGTATTCGCTGGTATTTTTGAAATCGTTTGGGCCTATTCGATGAAGCTCTCAGAAGGCTTTACAAAACTTGGCCCAAGTTTAGTTACTTTATTTTTTATGATCCTGAGCTTTGGTTTATTGGCCTATGCCATGAAAACGTTGCCTCTGGGAACAGCTTATACCATTTGGACAGGAATCGGCGCGATTGGCTCTTTCCTCGTGGGTATTTTTATACTCGGTGAGCCTGCAACTGCCATGCGGATGTTAGCCGCAGTACTGATCATTTCTGGTCTAATCTTGATGAAATTATCTTCAAGTTAATATGTTCTAACGCACAGCGGTCATTGACCCCTGTGCTTTTTTTATGGGTAAAAATATGGCTTGGGTTTTATTAATTGTAGCGGGATTGCTTGAGGTGGTCTGGGCATATTGTATGAAAGTCTCTGAAGGCTTTAGCAAACTGACGCCAAGTATTTTGACCATTGTTTTCATGATCGCAAGTTTCGCTTTGTTGTCTTATGCAATGAAATCCTTACCGCTGGGTACAGCCTATACAGTGTGGACAGGCATTGGTGCAGTGGGTTCATTTATCCTCGGCATCGTTGTATTGGGTGAGCCTGCAAATGCCATGCGCATGCTAGCTGCGGTACTGATTATTTTAGGACTGGTCTTGATGAAATTATCGTCCTCCTGAATAATGAAGTGCTGCGATTTTGAGCTTGGAGTATGTCATGCAACTTTCTTATCAGTTTTTAGATTCACCCGTTGGACAATTAAAACTTGTTGCACATGAAACCGCATTGGTGGCTGTCCTTTGGGAAAATGAAAACCCTAATCGTGTGCGATTGGCGGCTTTGGTTGAAGATCGGCAACACCTGATTTTGCTCAAAACTGCACAGCAATTAAATGAATATTTTGCAGGTAAAAGACAGCAATTTGACCTGCCGCTAGACTTTGAAGGCACCGCATTTCAGCAACAAGTTTGGCAAGCTTTACTGACGATTCCTTTCGGAGAAACTCGCAGCTATAAACAAATTGCAGAGCAGATCGGCAATGTCAAAGCCGTACGTGCTGTCGGTGCAGCCAATGGTAAAAATCCAATTTCAATTATTGCACCCTGTCATCGTGTCGTGGGCGCAAATGGAAAATTAGTGGGTTTTGCGGGTGGTCTAGAAAATAAAGAAATATTGTTAAAAATTGAGAAATTACAATAAAATAGAAAATATACTTATTTAAAATAATGAATCAAATTAATGAATATTTCTCAAATCTTTGCACCCTTCATTTCGACGTTTTGGTGGCTAATTCCATTGTTACTGATTGTGGGGGCAATCAAAGCATTTAAACCTTATTTAAAGGGGAAAATGGGGAAGTTTGCTGTCGCCGTTCATGTCAAACTTTATTTGAAAGACCATTATATATTGTTAAATGATTTGACCTTACCAGATGGCGAAGGAGCTACAACTCAAATTGATCATCTTCTTTTAAGCCCATTTGGTGTGTTTGTGATTGAAACTAAAAACTATAAGGGCTGGATTTTTGGGAGCGAGAGACAAAAACAATGGACGCAAAAGATTTATAAAAAAAGTTTTAAATTTCAAAATCCAATTCACCAAAATTATAAACATATGAAAGTGTTACAACAGGTGTTGAGCGATATTGTGGATAAAGACAATATGCATTCTGTGATTGTTTTTATGCCTGAAGTGGTGTTTAAAACAGAGATGCCGTCGAATGTTTTTCGGGGTACAGCTTGGGTGGACTATGTTCAAACTTTTCGGCAACCCGTGATCTCTGAAATGAAACTTAAACGAATACAGTTGCGTTTAGAAAAAGAAATTTTAGAAAAATCGTGGAAAACAAATCGACAGCACGTTGAAGATTTAAATCAACGGCATAATTCATAAACTTCCTGTATGCTGTGGATTGTGAACAGTATCTGACTGATAAAAATAGACGGACAATAACAATGAACGACACGCTTCAACATCTTTATGAATCGACTTTAGATCATCCTGAGCAATACCAAGACTTTTATCAGCAACTTTTAGCCAACCAAGTGTATTGTTTGGGTGAGCGTGATGCTGAGCAGCATTTACATTTTCAATTGATGGAAACGGAGCAGGGCGAGCAAGCCATTCCATTCTTTCTGAGTCTTGCGATGCTTCAACAGGATGTTGGCGCAGATGCAGAATTTGTCATGATCAGTGCTGAAAAATTATTTGCGATTACCAAAGGCGCAAGCTTGGTGATGAACCCGACTTCGGAACATCCTAAAGAGTTCTTGGCAGATGAGATCGACGCAATTTTAGAGTTTGCTAAACAACAAAGCCTTTGAACACTGTAGGTGTGATCAAAGGCTCTGCGGCTACGCTTAGATAGGTGTTTTCACACTTTTTCGTTTTAACATTGGGCGATGTGTTTTAAAACTTACATACCTGCTTTGAGTTTTTCCACGATTTCATCAAGTGGTTTGACACGTTTTACTTCATCCCAAAGGACTTTGGCTTCTGGGTAATGTTTCGACATCATGCCGAGCCATTGTTTATAACGACCGACCATATTCATTTCTTTTTTATACGAACCGTTTAAGAAACGAATTTGTAAGCCAAGCAGTTCATGCCATGTAATCAGCGGCTCATCGGTATTACGACGGATACACTGTGTAATGTCAGGGGTGGTCACCGCAGCACGACCAATCATCAGGTCTTCACAACCAGATTCGAGTTGGCATTGTTTGGCATCGGCATTGTTCCAAATTTCACCGTTGGCAATCACGTTAATTTTCAATGCTTCACGAATGGGTTGCAACTGATCCCAAAAGGCAGGCGGGGTATAACCATCGGCTTTAGTCCGCGCATGGACTGTAACCCATGCAGCTCCGGCATCTTCGATGGCATGCGCATTTTCCATAGTGAAGTTACGGTCCATATAACCCAAACGCATTTTTGCTGATACAGGAATATGACTCGGAACAGCATCACGCACAGCTTTGACTAACTCATACACCACTTCAGGCTCATCTAGCAGAACTGAACCACCACGGTGGCGATTGACGGTTTTTGCAGGACAACCAAAGTTCATATCAATCGCAGGTGCACCAAGTTCTACTGCGCGTACAGCATTTGCCGCGAGCATGGTCGGATTGTTACCTAAGAACTGCACATGAACCGGTGTTCCTGCTGCAGTTTTGCCGTCATTGTTCAGTTCGGGACAATAACTATGATAAATATGGTCGGGCAGGACAGAGTCCGTGACACGGATAAACTCGGTTACACACCAGTCAAAACTCCCAACATGCGTCAACACATCTCGCATAATTGGGTCGGTTAAGCCTTCCATCGGCGCAAGAACAAGTTTCACGGTCACACAGCCAAAAATTGAAAAACGGAGTTATACGTGGTTTTGAAAGGGATGTCTAGGTTTTGTGCTTTTGGTGACGCGGAATACGAAATCACAAGATTTTATGTAATTATTTGGTGAAATTAGGACCAAAGTCGTAAAGTCTTGACTGACATAAAACTTAAACAATAAAATGAGTAAATACAGATGGATAGTAATAATAAGAAGATGGCTTTTACTGTTGTTTTTTAATGGAATCAACAACATATACTGTGCTTGAATCTTTTAAGATTTCATGTATGATGGCTGCAACTAGAAAAAAAGTATTGTTTCGTAAATTTTCTTTAAGTATCGCAGTGTTAGTCATAATCCTTCGTTTTTTACAGAAATGAAGTTCAATTCTTTATTATTTTCCAAGTTATAGTCAGTCATCATCCAATGGCTAAATCAACAAATTAATAGGTATTATTATGTCTAATACAGTTACTGGTACAGTTAAATGGTTCAACGAAACTAAAGGTTTCGGTTTTATTGCACAAGACAACGGTCCTGACGTTTTTGCTCACTTCAGCGAAATCACTGGTTCTGGCTTCAAAACTTTGCAAGAAGGCCAAAAGGTTTCTTTCAGCATCGCTCAAGGTCAAAAAGGCCCGAATGCTGTAAACATCGTTGCTCTATAATTTAGACGTAATGAAAAAAAAGCGCTGTATAGCGCTTTTTTTATGCCTGCTGTTTTTATGTGAATAATCAAGCTATAAAAAAAGAGAGCCGTAGCTCCCTTTTTAATAAAACTTAAGATAGTTTCATCGTCGACTTAGCGGCCCAAAACCATTTCTAAAATAAACTTAGATCCAATAAAGCCGACTGCCAAAAGACAAAAACCAATAATGGTAAAGCGAATAGCTTTTCGACCACGCCAGCCAAATCGATAGTGTCCAATAAGCAAAGCTCCATAGACGAACCATGAAATAATGCTAAAGGCTGTTTTATGTGCCAAATGCTGTGCAAAGAAGTTATCGATGGTGAAGAAACCAAACCCAAGCGCCACGGTCAGTAGTGTAAATCCAGCAATCAATAAATCAAATAGCAAAGATTCCATGGCTTGGAAGGATGGAAGCAGGCTCACCCATACACGCTTTTTCTGCTTGTTTTTTAGTTCACGGTCTTGTAAACGCAAAATAACCGCTTGAATTGTTGCCATCAGCAGGACGGCATATGCGGAAAGTGACAAAATAATATGGATGTCTAAACCCAGTGAATGTTGTTCTATAAATTGATTTTGTCGACTAAATGCAAAGCCCAAAATCAATCCTGTCGCTGCCACAGGAATGCCCAACAGGTTCATCGCCAGCACAGGCCGATAGGTACTAAATAATACACTGAGTAATAGCATGAGACCTGAAGTAAATGACATCAGGTTGAACACGTCATAGTTCACACCCATAGGCGTCAACATGTCGTTATATAAAACACCTGCATGCAATAACATGCCTAAACCAAGTACAACACCAATAAACCAATGGTTCGGCGCACGTTTAGACATTAAATGGCTGAATAAATACCAAAAAGACGTGGTATAAGCGATTAATGCTAGGATCGTGTAAACCAAGGGGAGACTGATCATGTCAAACCTTTTTCAGGATGTTGAATATTCATTTATATAAATTCTGCAAGAACTAAAGTATCCTATAGCATTCTATGCATAAATTTTCTATTTTAAGAAACAATTTTTTGCTCATGGCTATTTTAAGCGGATTTTGCAATGTTTGATACCTTAACAGAACGACTCACGCAGAGTTTAAGAAATGTTACTGGCTCAGGGCAGCTAACCGAAGACAATATTAAAGATACGTTACGCGAAGTACGTATGGCACTTCTTGAAGCCGATGTTGCGTTACCTGTAACTCGTGAATTCATCGCGAAAGTTAAGGAAGAAGCATTGGGCCAAGAAGTGATGACTCAGTTATCACCGGGGCAGGCTTTCGTCAAAATCGTTCATGACGAATTGACCAAAATGATGGGTGAGGCGAATGAAAGCCTAGACCTAGCGGCAAAACCACCAGTTGTTGTGCTACTTGCAGGTTTGCAAGGTGCGGGTAAAACAACCACTGCGGCAAAACTTGCACGTTTCTTACAAGAACGTCAAAAGAAAAAAGTAGCAATGGTATCTGCCGACGTTTATCGTCCAGCAGCGATTAAACAGCTACAAACAGTTGCAGGTGAAGTTGGCGCGATTTTCTTTGAATCAAGCGCAGACGAAAAACCGATTACCATCGCAAATCGTGCGATTGAGCAAGCAAAAATTCAATTTGCTGATGTCTTGATTGTCGATACAGCAGGTCGTTTACATGTAGACGACGAAATGATGGATGAAATTAAAGAGCTACATGCAGCAATTAAGCCAACTGAAACATTGTTCGTGGTTGATGCCATGACTGGTCAGGATGCGGCGAATACTGCAAAAGCCTTTAACGATGCCTTGCCTTTGACGGGTGTGATCCTGACAAAAACAGATGGCGATGCACGTGGTGGTGCGGCACTTTCTGTTCGTGCCATTACTGGCAAGCCAATTAAATTCTTGGGTATGGGTGAAAAACTCGATGCCCTAGAGCCATTCCATCCTGAACGTATCGCACAGCGTATTTTGGGTATGGGTGACGTACTTTCTTTGGTCGAAGAAGTTGAACGTAAAATCGACAAAGAAAAAGCCGAAAAAATGGCGAAAAAACTGCAAAAAGGCGGTAGCTTCAACTTTGAAGATATGCTGATGCAGTTTGAACAAATGAACAAAATGGGCGGCATGATGGGCTTCCTGGATAAACTTCCAGGCATGAGCAACTCAGGGATTCAAGATGCGATTGCACAAGCAAATCCTGAAAAGCAAGTGAAGAAAATGGAAGCGATTATTCAATCGATGACCATTAAAGAACGTCGTAACCCAGACTTGATGAATCCAAGCCGTAAAAAACGTATTGCAGCAGGCTGTGGTATGGATGTTGCTGAAGTGAATAAACTCATCAAGCAACATGCGCAAATGGCGAAAATGATGAAGAAATTTGCCAACCCAACGGGTATGGCAAAAATGATGAAATCATTAGGCAATATGCAAAAACAATTTGGCGGCGGTGGCATGGGTCCATTGTTTGGCAGTAAAGATCCGAAGTAATTTGGACTGAAAAAAAGGCGCTTTCTGCGCCTTTTTTTATGGCTGCAATTTGACGAGACTGTGCGTTCAAGTAAAGTGGTAGGGTACATTTGATAGCAAGTACTGGATGAAGGAATCTTGCTATACCAGCAGATAGATACCGAACTGAGCTAAATCATTACAAAAAGATGCCAAATTGACATTGAGAGCGTGTAGGTGACAGGTTTAAAACAGAGGTGAAAATTTGCCGAACTGCAAATTGAAAGCTTCACTAAAAATAATCACCTAAAATAAGAATCAAATCATGAATACACCGCATACGCCAGAAAGCCAAAAGATCTATATTGTTCATGGTCATGATGCATCGCCGAATGATCATTGGTTTCCTTGGTTGGGACGAAAGCTGCAAGAAGCAGGACATTATTCTCGACGCATCGTGATGGCAAATGCGGCACAACCTGATTTTGACCATTGGCAGAAATTTCTAGCGTTGCAAATGCCTGATTTGGATGAAAATACCATTGTGATTGCCCATGGTTTGGGGTGTTTAACCACGCTGCATTATCTCAATCAATATTTTGAACAGCATGGCACACGGATTAAAGCGGGCGTTTTTGTATCGGGTTTTAAAAGTAGTTTACCGACACAACCTGAATTAACCGCATTTATTCAACGTGCAAAAATGGATAGTGGTGTTTTACAGACCTATATGCCAATTTGTATTAGTTTGATTTCATCCAATGATCCTATCGTGCCGCCGCCGGTTGCGATCCAATTGGGCAATTTTATAAATGCACAAATTTATGAGGTGAAAGAAGCGGGGCATTTCACAGCACAGGATGGCTTTTCTGAGATTCCACAACTGTGGCACGTGTTAAAGCCGATTTTAACGGCTTAGCTAGGTTCTGTGCGCGTGTTTAATAGATCGCGTGTTTTGTAGATAAGATATTTAGTGAAGACTGAGATTGCAATCATGCAATTGGTGCAATTGAGGAGAAAAAAGGCGCAATCTGCGCCTTTTTTGTTTGTTCAAACTGTTGAAAGATCAGTCGAGTTCTAAAGCAACACGTTCACGAATGTCGTCAATGTCGTCATTGGCTTCACGACCATCTTCCTGCCAAGCTTTATAGCCACCAACATATTCACCGTCGGTATCGACCACATATTCAGCCGCAATTTTTCCTGAGGCATACCATAAGCGATAGGCGTCATTACCATTTTCATCGACTTTATACGCTGCGCCACGTTGTCCTGTTGGATAAAATTCTTCGCCTTGGATGCTCACGCCATCTTGGTTTACAAAGGTAGATTCTACTTTGCCGTTTTTACGATAAAGCGTTACCGGACCTTCGATGTCACTGCCACTGAAACTAAATAATTTCATCGGATCTTTAACCCAAGCAGGTGAGGATTGAGGGGTTTTGGTTTCTTGGTAAAAATCTTGAACTAAAAAATCACCTGTGGCATTACGACCTAAAAGTACACGGTAATAGCCGTCTTTGACTGGGGTCATGTAATAGCTTGAGTCAATATACGATACGCAGCCGCAGTAATCAGGATTATCTTCATCACCGAAATAACCCAAAACTGCTTCAGATGTGCTGAGCTGTGATTTGATTTCGGCAGGGATTTTAGAGTTGGCTAGATTTTGTGTCGTGGTACAACCGCCGAAGAATAATGTAGAGGCGAACAGGCTTAAACCCAGTAAATTTTTAAATTTCATATCTATACTCTTCGTCTTATATTCTATCTTGAAAGACATTTTTAAATTATAAAGTTGCTGATGTATCTGTTGATCATCGCAGGCTATTGTAATTCCTTGGACGAAAAAAGGTCATGAATCGCGATACAATTTGTAACTATGCTTGTGTGAAATAACCATCAATAAAAAAGCGTGATCACCATTGGCCATCACGCTTTCACAGTTTGCTATCAAATAAATGGCTAAATTACACACCATTTACATAACTTTGTAGGCCTCGAAGCAGCAAATCTGCTTCGACAGCCGGCTGATATTGTTCTAAATAACGTGCAAATAGCGTAGCATCGCCACCGGTTAAAATTAACCGACTTGGATATTTGTCGAGAACCTTTTCAATGGTGCTGACCAAGCTGAGCAAGATGCCATGATGAACAGCGTCTATGGTGTTTTTACCAGGAGACAGCTCGTCAAAGGTGGCATCTGGAATTTTAATGCCTTTGGTGTTTTGGATGAGCGAATCACGTTGCAAATACAAATTTGGCAAAATATAACCGCCTAAATGTTGTAAGCCATCCGTTAAGTCAATGGTGAGTGCCGTTCCACAACTAATCACACAGTATTTTTGTGTAGGGTCTTTGACCACTGCGAGCATTTGCAGCCAACGGTCGATCCCGAACTTACTGGTGTCTTCATAAGCACAGCGTAAGCCCGCATATTCGGCATGAACTTTGGCAATAGTGACAGGAACGGCTAAAAATTTAAGAATTTTTTGAATCCGATCATTATTTTTCTTGTCGAGTACCGAAGATATCCCCACCTGATCTAAGTCCAAACTTTTAAAGTGCTGGATTAAACCGAGTAGGAGTTCGGCAGGCGACTGTAAATGCAGTTCCGCAGCATGCTCTATAATTTGATCGTGTTCAGTAATCCAGTATTTCAGCCGAGTATTACCGACATCGAGCCATAATTTTTTCATCAGTAGGCCTTTGCAATCCTGTTTATGATTGATCTGCTAAACGTAAGCGACCCTGGAAATGATTTTCTAAGCGCTGCGAAGTTTGGATGTTGATCGAACCATCATTTTCAATACCGAGAAAGAGACCTTGGCTTTTGCCTTGCAGGTGTTCAAGTTCAACGGGCTGTTGCATAAATGCAGCATAATGGTTGAATCGTGCAGCGAGGTTATAGCAGTTATGATCGAACCATTCACCTGCAAGTTGAATCGCTGCATAGAGTTCAGCAATTAACTGCAAACGGTTTGGCGAGGGAAGTCCGAGTTCAGATAACGAGGTTGCACGTTGCTCAATTCCTGCGGATGGAATCGGAAATAAGTTCATCCCAACGCCGACGATCGCTTGATGTGGCGAAATCGGTTCAATCAAAATCCCGCCCCATTTGCCTTGTGGACTATATAGGTCGTTGGGCCATTTCACTTGTAATGCGAGATTCTGCAAACTAGGCATTTGTAAGATATTTAAGGCTATTTCGAGTGCAAGCCGCCCATCTATAGATGTCTGTAAATTCAGCAATGTGCTTAAATAGATATTACCAACGGGTGAGACCCATTGATGATCGCGTTGCCCACGCCCCTGAGTTTGCTCTTCACTGCATACCAAAACATGTTGAATGCCTTTTTTGGCAATCTCACGGACATCGTCATTGGTCGATGTAGTAATGGGCTTCAGTAATAAAACTTCAGGCGGCTGAGGTACTGTGCTCAGCAATTGCTGTAAGTGTCTGGTCTCTAAATCCATTTGAATCTGAGAGTTGTGGAATAATATTGATGGAGTTAATCATATATTTACTGATTGGTGCAATCGCTGGTTTTGCTGCGGGGCTATTTGGTGTGGGCGGTGGCCTGATTATTGTGCCGATTTTATTCATCGTCTTTACCCAACTTCAGTATGATCCCAGTGTGATTATGCACATGGCGGTGGGCACATCTTTAGCCACGATTATTGTCACCTCACTTAGCTCGGTTTCGGCGCATCATAAAAAAGGTGCCGTGCTGTGGAATGTCTTTCGGAATTTGTCACCGGGTTTGGTGATCGGTTCATTTCTCGGTGCAGGCATTGCAGATTATTTATCAGGGCAGGGTTTGCAACTGTTAATCGGCTTTTTTGCGGTCTGGGTAGCCTTTAAAATGTTTCGCGGTGCAGCGACACCAGTCGATCCGAATAAACATTTACCCTCACAAGCCATGCAAATGGCAGCAGGGGGTGGTATTGGGATTGCCTCTGCGATCTTCGGTATTGGTGGTGGCAGCTTAACCGTCCCATATTTGAATAAAAATGGCGTCATTATGCAAAAAGCGGTCGCAACGTCTGCTGCATGTGGTTTACCGATTGCGATTGCTGGGGCCCTCGGCTTTATGTGGTTTGGTCATCAAGCCGATATCGTGGTTCCCAATACCATTGGTTATATCCATATTTATGCATTTATCGGGATTAGTGTAATGAGCTTCATCACTGCGAAATTGGGTGCGAAAATGGCTCATATGTTGTCGCCATTTATGCTAAAGCGTTGTTTTGCATGTTTATTAACAACAGTCGGCTGCTATTTTATTTACCAAGGTGTGCAAGCCTTTGGCGCATGATTGTCCGTTTTGACTGACAAAATTGGCTTTGTTGACACAAGATTGTCAGACAATGTCATGTTCAATTAGGTTGCTTATCGTTTCTAATGCAAATAGATTGAGTGTAAATCTGAACATTGCATCTTATAAAAAAAAGATAGGAACAGTATGCAACAACAAGAAGCGGACAGTTTGTCGGAACAAATTGCCAAACACATCGGTGAACAAATCATTCGCGGTGAGTTGGTCGAAGGCGAGCGTATTCAGGAACTCAGAATTGCGGCCGAATTGGATGTGAGCCGTGGCTCTGTTCGTGAAGCTTTATTGATTTTAGAACGGACCCAGCTCATTGAAATCTACCCGCGACGTGGCGCCTTAGTCTCTGAAATGTCGGCTTTACAAGTGCGCTCATTATTTGATATTGCAGCATTATTGTTGGGTCAAATTGTGTATCGTATGGCGGAAACGTGGCGCAGCCATGAAGCTGAGCGTATTCAGTTATTACTTGAACAATTAGACGTGGAAACTCGCCAAGGCAATACTGAAAAGTTTTATGATCTGATTTTTCAGGGCATGGCTCGTCAGCATGAAATGGTGGGAAATACCTACCTGATGCGTTATTACCAAGAATTGTTGCCATCACTCAGACGTAGTTATTTCCTGACACTGAATATTTCACGACGTGAACTACAAGAATCTTTTGATTTGTTTAAATTAGTGACTGATGCAGTTTTAATCAGAAAATCACATCAAGCCACTTTATTTATGGAAGATTTTTGTCGACACTTACGCAACCTTGTGTTGGAATCACTAACACGGATGAAACAAATCGAATTAGCGTGGGCGAGACGTTCACGCCGCTGATCAGGACATTATGCGTTTAAGCAGTTTAAAACTTTCCGGCTTCAAATCTTTTGCCGATAGCACAACTCTAAAATTTGAAGGCAACCGTAGTGCGGTTGTTGGACCGAACGGCTGTGGTAAATCCAATGTGATTGATGCCATTCGTTGGGTTATGGGTGAATCCAGTGCCCGTCAATTGCGTGGTGGCACCATGCAAGATGTTATTTTTACCGGAACGGCCAAGCGTAAACCAGTCGGGATGGCGAGTGTTGAACTGCGTTTTGATAATACCTATGGCAAGCTAGGTGGCGCTTATAATGCCTATACTGAACTAGCAGTTCGTCGTCAGGTCAATCGTGATGGTAAATCCGAATATTTCCTCAACGGCACCAAATGCCGCCGTCGTGATATTACCGATATTTTCTTAGGTACCGGTTTAGGTCCACGTTCGTATGCGATTATTGAACAGGGCATGATCAACCGTTTGGTCGATGCCAAACCTGAAGAAATGCGTGTGTATATTGAAGAAGCCGCTGGGGTTTCTCGCTATCAAGCTCGTCGTCGTGAAACGTTGCAGCATCTAGAACACACCACTCAAAACTTAGAACGTCTCGAAGACATTGCATCAGAACTGAAATCTCAGCTGAAAACCTTAAAACGCCAGTCTGAAACGGCGGTGCAATACAAAGAATTAGAAACCCAAATTCGTACCATTAAGATCGAAGTGTTGTCTTTCCAATGTGAACAAAGCACGCGTTTACAGCAAGAATACACGCTCGACATGAATGAGCTCGGGGAAACCTTCAAACTGGTTCGTTCTGAGCTGAACACCCTTGAGCATGACTTATCTTCCACCAGTGCTTTATTTCAACGGCTTATTCAACAGTCCACGCCATTACAAAGCGAATGGCAACAGGCGGAAAAGAAACTGTCTGAGTTGAAAATGACGCTGGAGCAAAAGCAGGGTTTATTTGCACAAAATTCGGCAAGTTTGGTGGAGCTTGAAAAGCAAAAAGCTCAAACCAAAGAACGTTTACAGCTATTAGAGTTACAACTGGAAACGCTGCAAGAACAGCAAGATGGATTTGTTGAGCAATTACAGCGCCAAGAAAGCAGTAGTCAAGATCAGACTCAACAATTGGCCGATTTGAAAGCTCAGCATCAACAAGCGGTTCAACAATTTGAACAATGCCGTGGGCAAGTCGAAAAGCAGCAACAGCAAAAGCTACAGATGTTGGCGCAGAGTGAACAATTGACCAAAAATATTGGTCGAATTGAGCAACAACGTGAGACCCTGCAACAGCAAAGAGGTCAAATTCAGCATCAGGCGCAGCAAGATGAGTTGGAGCAGTATCAGCAAGATAAGCAACAGCTCGAACAACAAATTACGCAACAAGAGCAGGTGATTGCCGAAACGCAGACACAGCTTGCAGCTGCACAAGAACAGCAGGCACAGCACAAAAATACGGTGCTGCAGTTAAAGTCAGAAATACAGGTGCTGTTGTCCGAGCAGAAAAACCTAAATCAATTGATGATTAAAGCCAGTCCAAAGCAGCAAAGCCAGCGTCAACATTTAATGCAGCAGTTGCAGTTGAGCACGCAAGGTAAACAGCATGCGCAACTGGTCGAGAAATTTTTGTCTAAATGGCTGAGTGCTCAAGTCTTGGGACACAGTGATAATTTTCAAGACAGTATTGCACGTCAGGTCAAAGGCAGTTATCACACAGCAGCACAAATCGTTGGATTAGACGCTTTGGCGACGTGGATTGAAGCACCACAACTTTCGATCTGGCAGCAGGTCGCGATTGCTGAAACATTGACGATGGCATTGAGTCATCAGGCTAAACTGGCTGTTGGTCAGTCGATACTCACGCTCGATGGTTATCATGTCGGTGTGGATTGGGTGATTGGTCTAGACTATGACGAGGACAGCCAAGCAGGGCAAGGTGCATTGAGCCACCGTATTCGCTTGGATGAATTGATTGAATTACTTGCAGAGCAGCAGCCAAAGCTAACGCAACTAGAAGGCCAATTGCCTGAGTTGCAAAATGCCGTACAAGCTTTACAGCAAAATCTGCAACAGCAACATAGCCAATTAAAAAATTGGCAAAAAGACATTCAAAATGCTGATGTTGCGATTGCGAAGGCACAAAGTTCCCATCAGGCTTTTGCATTACAAAAGCAGCAGTTACAAGATCAATTGCAGCAACTTGAAGCACAGCTTGAAGAAGATGCCATGCAAAAAGATGATTTGGAAATAGATCTGCATGCGCTGACGATGAAGCTTGAGCAAGCCTTGCCCAATTATAAAACCTTGCAATTCCAAGTTGAGGAATTGAGTCTAGCGCTGGAAAGTGCTCAGCAAGTGGCACTACACAGTCAGCAAGAATTGGAAATCGTGCGTCGTCAGTCTGTACAGACGAAACAACAGATTGAATTATTAGAAAAAGACACGGTCTTTTTGAAAGCGCAAACTCAGCAAATTATTGGACAGATGGAACAGGCAAAGAAATTTGTCGATCCGGTACAGTTAGAATTGCCTGCGCTTGAGTCACAGTATTCAGAGCAAGCCCAAGTCACTGAACGTTTACAAAAAACATGGAATGACTGGCAGCTTGAACTGAATAATGTTCAGAGTAAACAACAGACATTGACGGAACAACGCCATTCACATCAACAGCAAGATGAAAAATTGCGTACGCAATTGGAAGAAAAGCGTCTAGCTTGGCAATCCGCGCAGTCTGATTTGCAGCATTATTCTGAACAGCTGAAAGAAATGAACAGCGAAATGCTGACAGGTTTAAGCATTGATGTGGTATCCCATCAGCAAAAACTAGAAAAAGCACAGCAGCAGTTTGATAAATTGGGTGCAGTCAACTTGGCTGCGGCAGAAGAATATACTGAAGTTTCTAAACGCTTTGATGATTTAAGCCACCAAATTGATGACTTGCAAAAGACCGTTGAACAACTGCAAGCCGCGATGAAAAGCATTGATCAGGAAACGCGAAAGCTGTTTATGACTACTTTTGATAAGGTCAATGCTGAACTTCAAGAGTTGTTTCCGAAAGTATTTAATGGTGGTGAAGCAAGTTTAAGCCTTGAAGATGGTTGGCAATCAGGTGTAAAACTGATGGCACGACCACCGGGTAAACGAAATAGCTCTTTGGCATTATTGTCGGGTGGTGAAAAGGCATTGACCGCATTGGCTTTGGTTTTTGCGATTTTCCGCTTAAATCCTGCACCATTTTGCGTTTTAGACGAAGTCGATGCACCTTTAGACGATGCAAATGTAGGAAGATTTTGTAATCTTGTAAAAGAGCTTTCAGAACAAGTGCAATTTATCTACATTACACACAATAAACTGGCAATGACAATGGCAACTGACTTACTTGGTGTGACCATGCCAGAACCAGGAACTTCAAAATTAGTGACTGTGAATATTGAGCAGGCCAAAGAATACGGTTTAGCTGCGGAGGCATAACATGGAAATCACCACTATAGCTGGGATTGTAATCGCTGTAATTATCATGGTTGTGGGCATTCGAATGATGTTTCGTAAACCTGCGGATGCAGCGCCATCACTCGACACCGAATTACATATTGACCCTGATAGTCAGCAACCTGTTATTCCGCGCCATGTACGAAATCAGTTAAATACACCTGAAACCACGCAACGTGTAGAGCCGACTTTGGCTGAGGAAAAAGTCACAGCGGTTGAAACGACTGAAGCTGTTCAAGCGAATGTAACGCAAGAAGCAATGGCAACAGAACAAGCTGAGCAAAGCGTTGAGGCTATTGCAAAGACTGAGACGACTACGACGGATCCCGTTTCAGTTGAAAAAGCTCAAACTGCAACAGAAGACAATACATTGTCTACAGAAACAACAGAATCTGCAACGGTTGCAACTGTAGCCACCGATGCCAATCACGCAGCGACTCCTGCGACGAATGTTCAGGCTGACGCTGTTCCTGCAGAAAAAGCACCAGAATTTAGTGTAAATAGTGCAATTGAAAAAGCTGAAATTAGCGATTTTGATGAAGAAAGCAGTATTTTGGATGCTCATTTACATGAACAAAAAATTGTTGATGAAGAAAGTGCTTTAGCAACTGCGGAAACTTATATCGCCTTAAATGTGTTCCCGGATAGCCGTGCCTTGTCAGGTGAAAAAGCATTAAAAGTGTTGCTGAAGTACGGTCTGCGTTTTGGCGAAATGGCCTGTTTCCATCGCTATGATGAAGAAGGGACAAAGTTATTATTCTCTGTATTACAAATGAATAATGATGGCGCTGCGCAAGGTTTTGATCTTGAAACTTTATCGACTGAAGAAGTAAAAGGTTTGGCCTTCTTCTTGGCGCTTCCACACAGCGATGTACAAAATGCCTTTGATACTATGGACAGCATTTCACGTCTAATTGCACGTGAAATTGACGGTACTGTGTATGATCAAAATAACCAAGAATTTACACCGCAGATGCGTGAACATTGGCGTCATCAAGCGATTGATTATCGTCAAGGTCAAGCTATCGAAGTCTAAGCGTCTTTGATTGAAACTCACCGAGTGGGTTTCTATAATAGCAACAGATAATGAAATTTGAGGGCGGAGCATGAACCGCCCTTTTTTATGGTGAATGTATGACACAACAATCCACTGTCGTTGCACAGATGCGACAACTGATTCAACTCTTGGCGAAGCATAACCATGCCTACTATGTCATGGACACGCCAGAAATTGAGGACAGTGAATATGATCAACTTTTTCACCAATTAAAAGCTTTAGAAGAGCAATACCCTGATTTAGTACAACCTGATACACCAACTACAAAAGTGGGTGGAAAGGCCTTGTCTAAGTTTGAATCTGTAACCCATGCAGTACCCATGTTGTCATTGGGTAATGTGTTTAATGCAGAAGATTTATTTGCCTTTGCGCGTCGTGCGGAAGAGCGCTTGCCGAATCAAAAAATTGAATATGATGTCGAATTAAAATTTGATGGACTGGCCATTTCTCTCTGGTATGAAAATGGCATTTTAGTCCGTGGTGTGACACGGGGCGATGGTGAAACTGGGGAAGACATTACCCAAAATGTAAAAACCATTCGTAATTTACCTAAAGTACTGACTTCTACACAGACTGAAATTCCAAGTCTGCTTGAAGTCCGTGGTGAAGTCCTGATGCCAAAGTCAGGCTTTGAAAAGCTTAATGCTGAAAATGAAGCCAAAGGTGAAAAAACCTTTGCCAATCCACGAAATGCAGCAGCAGGAAGCTTACGTCAACTCGATCCTGCAATTGCGGCTTCGCGTCCTTTGGCTTTTTATGCCTATGGCATTGCACAGTGTGAACCACATCATGGGCAAACCACCATGTCTGCAAGTCTTGAGTGGTTGACACAGTTTGGTTTTGCTGTCGGTGAACGTCACTTTATTTGTGATAGCATTCAGGACGTACAAGCTGAGTATGAGCAAATGATCATTGATCGTCCAAGCCTGAGTGTTGAAATTGATGGCATGGTGATTAAGGTAAATAGCCTGAAGCAGCAGCAAACATTGGGTTTTTTAAGTCGTGAACCACGCTGGGCAACGGCATATAAATTCCCTGCAGTCGCAGCGCTGACGACAGTTGAAAATATTGATTGGCAAGTGGGGCGTACAGGGACTTTAACCCCAGTCGCGCGTTTAAACCCTGTGGCAGTCGGTGGCGTAACGGTTTCCAATGTCACTCTACATAATATTGGTGAAATTCACCGTTTAGATGTACGTGTAGGTGATACAGTCAGTGTTTACCGTAGTGGCGATGTGATTCCAAAAGTGGAAAAAGTATGGCCTGAATTCCGTCCTGTAGATACGGTAGAAGTTCAGTTACCTGCATGTTGCCCAGTCTGTGCATCTCCTGTCGTGATGCCAGAAGGTGAAGCCTTGGCACGTTGTTCAGGTGGTTTGTACTGTGCTGCACAGCGTATTGAGGCGATTCGTCACTTTGTATCGCGTAAAGCTATGGACATTGAGGGCTTAGGCGACCGTTGGGCGGAATCACTTTTACATTTGGATCTACTCAAAGATGTTGCTGATATTTATAGCTTGCATGAGCATCGTGAAAAATTACTGACCATTGAAAAAATGGGTGAAAAGTCGGTTCAAAACCTCATCGATTCTATTGAAAATAGTAAGAAAACGACACTAGGCGCATTTATTTATGCACTTGGCATTCGAGGCGTGGGTGAAACCACGGCACGCATGCTCGCCAATACCTTCCAAACCTTTGATGCGATTCGCCATGCAGATCTCGAATCCTTGAAAAAAACGCCAGACGTTGGTGATATTACCGCTGAATGGATTGTCGACTTTTTCCAAGCGCCGCATAACCTCGAAGTGGTTGATCGTTTGTTGGCAGCTGGGATTCATTGGGATGCACCTGTTGCACCAAGTCGTCAGCCGCTGAATGGCGAGAGTTGGGTGATTACTGGAACATTGAGTACCATGGGGCGTGATGAAGCGACGCAAATGCTTCAAGCCTTAGGCGCACGTGTCAGTGGTAGTGTTTCGGGTAAAACCAAATGTGTGGTTGCGGGTGAAAAGGCAGGTTCTAAATTAGAAAAGGCTGAAAAACTGGGTATTCCGGTGATGAGCGAAGACGAGTTTATTGCCTTTGTACAACAGCATAATGCTTCTTAAGTATTGAAAATCAAACCTGAAAAGGTTGTGACTTTTGAACAAACGCCTGATGCATTGCATTGGGCGTTTTTATTTTGCTGCTTAACATGATTGCGTCAGCCTATCAGTTGTTGATGATAGATCAGACATCATTCCTCAACATCACTCACGAAATATTTTGTTAAAGCGTGAATGTATTGAGATACAATTTTAGCCATAAAAAAAAGCAGCTTAGGAGCTGCTTTTTTTATTCAGTGATCACATTATTCTTGATCAACTTTCATTGGTTTTACATCCATTTCTTGATATGAAACCAACTTGGTTTTGTGTTTCCACTTATAACCAAACCAAATGGCAAGGAATAAGAAAATACCAATATAGGTAGAAACAACGGCTAACCACTCACCATCTAAAACGGCTTGATAGTTCTGACCAAGGACCACGATGGCACACAAAATAAAGGCAAACCAAGGTGCAAATGGGAAGAATTTTGCACGGTAAGCAAGATCTTCCAATTTATTGCCTTGAGCCAAGTAGCCTTTACGGAAGCGATAATGTGAAACTGCAATACCGAGCCACACAATAAAGCCACACATACCAGACATGTTCAGTAACCAGTTAAAGACCGCTTGTTCACCGATAAAGGTGGTTAAGAAGCACAGTGCCGCAATCGCTGTTGTTGCATAAAGTGCATTCATTGGTACACCACGTGAATCTAAGCGACCAAAGACTTTCGGCGCACTGCCTTTACGTGCCATATCAAAGAGCATACGGGTAGAGGAGTACATACCAGAGTTACCCGCTGATAAAATCGCGGTTAAGATCACTGCATTCATTACTGATGCAGCAAAGGCAAAACCTGCTTTTTCATACAGTAAGGTAAATGGTGATAGTGCAATATTTTCAGTAGATGCCGCTTGTAATAAACGTGGGTCATCATAGGCAATGAGTGTACCGATAATGAAAATACACACGATATAAAACAACAAGATACGCCAGAAAATTTGCTTAATGGCAATAGGGATGGTCTTTTCAGGATCTTTCGATTCACCAGCAGCCACACCAACCATTTCAGTCCCTTGGAAAGAGAAACCGGCAATCATGGCTACACCAATCAAGGCAGATAAACCGCCGACAAATGGGGCTTCACCCTTGCTCCAGTTGGCAAATGTTTCTACGCCCGGTGTCAGCATGATTTTGCCAATCATAAACAAACCGATAATGATAAAGGCAACAATTGCGAGCACTTTAACTAGGGAGAAGAAGAATTCTGATTCACCAAAGCCTTTTACGGTCAGTGCATTAATGGCAAAGACGATTGCGAGGAAAATCGCACTCCAGTAGAAGCCCGGAATATCTGGAAACCAGAATTTCATAATGAATTGGACTGCAACCAATTCAAATGCCACGGTAATCGCCCAGTTATACCAATAGTTCCAACCCAAAGCGAAGCCGAAACCACCCTCGACATATTTGGTGCCGTAGGTAAAGAATGCACCCGAAGTTGGATTATGTGTTGCAAGCTCACCTAGACTGGTCATCAAGAAGTAAATCATGATACCAATTAAGCAGTATGCAAGCAGGGCGCCACCCGGGCCTGCATTGGCAATGGTTGCACCTGAGGCAAGGAATAAACCTGTACCAATTGATCCACCAATTGCAATCATGTTGAGATGGCGAGCACCCAACTTACGCTGAAGCTGAGCTGGTTTTTGAGTTTCGCTCATCATTGTTCCTTAAGATTTTTTTGCGTGCTCGCAAACAAGACTTTAAATCCTTGTTGGTCGGCTTTGATTGTACATTGACCGTAATGTTGCTCAATTAAAGTCGGATAATTGAGGAATCGGTTGGCAACAATCCAAAGCTCACCCCCAGACTTCAAATGTCTGCGCGAAGTTTTGCATAGATTTTCACTGGCATTGTAGTCGGTTTGAATCCCTTGATGGAAGGGTGGATTGCTGACTATGGCATGTAAAAATAATGGAGCATCCTCGATTCCTGTGACCGCTTTAATCTCAAGTTGTTCAGGTTCAAGCAAATTTTGTTCAAATGTCATTTGTGTAGACGCTAGTGCAAAGGCATCTACATCCATGGCAAAGATACGATTTTTAGGATTCAGTTTGGCTAAATAAGCACTGATAACACCCGCACCACAGCCAAAATCTGCAATTTTGCCAGAAGTCACCTGTGACAAATAAGGCAATAATGTAGCCGTACCCACATCTAAACGGTTCTGGCTAAATACACCCGGCAGTGCGCAAATCGTAAGCTCACCATTTGGGGTCTCTACTGGATATTTTTGCACCCAATCTTGCAGTGGCTTCAGTGTGACAGTTTTTTCCAATAGGGTTTGCCACATTTGACAGTGACGCGCACTATCAATTTTTAGGGTTTTACCAAAGGGTTGTAATTGTTTTGCTGCGCGTTCAACACCGCCTTTTTTCTCACCCACGAGGAAAATAGACGCACCTTGAGCAAGATGACTTGCGACATTGTGTAATAAATAATTCAGCAGTTCTTTTGATTTCGGAACAAAAATAACCGCTTGATCAAACTGACCTTCAGGAAAATCGACACCAAAATGGACGTTTGACTGTTGATTTTGAAAGTACTGAAAATCATTAAAATTCCAGCACCAAATCGATGGCTTAATATTGTCATTCAATTGACTGAGTAAGTCATCTGTCGGTGCATTTACGAAAAGCACGCGATCTTGTAATAAATCGATCTGTCGTATAACGACTTCACTTGTGAGATCCATAGATTTCTCCATCATAAAAAACACTGCCTAGGGCGGAACCTAGGCAGTGTTCTTTGACAAATGAACTTACTTCTTCACTTCAGGAAGAACAATATTCAAAATAAGGGCAGCGATACCACCAGTGGCAACGCCTGAACTGAAGATATTACGGAACAATTCAGGAAGATGTTCAAGGATTTGTGGTACTTGTGCAACACCTAGACCCAATGCCAATGAAATCGCAATGATTAATAGTGCGCGGCGGTCTAAATGAATGCCTGACAAGATATTAATACCCGAGGCAGCCACGGCACCGAACATGACCATTACAGCACCACCAAGCACGGCTTGTGGAACTGCCTGAATGACACCTGCTACAGCAGGAAGTAAGCCTAAAATAACCAATAGGGCAGCAATCCAAATGCCTACATAGCGGCTTGCAACACCTGTTAACTGAATAACACCGTTGTTTTGCGCAAATACAGAACTTGGGAATGTGTTAAAGATACCGGCAAGGAATGAGTTTGCACCATTCACCAATACACCACCTTTAATACGCTTCATCCATTCAGGGCCATCTACAGCTTGATTTGAAAGCTTAGAAGTCGCGGTAATATCGCCAATCGCTTCCAAAGATGTCACAAGGTAGATAAATGCCATTGGAATAAACAAGCTCCAAGAGAAGCTTAAGCCAAAGTGCATCGGTGTTGGAATTTGAACCAGTGGCGCATCTTTTAAACCATCAAAGTTTAAATGACCCATAAAGCCTGCAAGGATGTAACCGACGACTAAGGCAATGAGGATGGCAGAACTTTTTACCCATGTAATACGCACACGGTTCAATAAAATGATCAGTGCCAAAACGGTACATGACATGATGAGGTTGTCTGTATTGGCAAATGTTTTATCGCCCATGGCTTGATAACCACCACCCATGCTGATCAGGCCTTCTTTAATTAAAGTCAGACCAATCAATAGCACCACAATACCTGTTACCAATGGGGTAATCAGTTTTTTCACCCACGGTAAGATCCGTGACACACCCATTTCAATGAATGAACCTGCGATCACGACACCAAAAATTGCCGCCATAACTGCTTCTACAGGTGTACCTGCCGCAACCATTGCAGAACCAATACCGATAATAGGACCAATAAAGTTAAAGCTGGTTCCTTGTACAATCAGGAGACCTGCACCAAATGGACCGACTTTTTTACATTGTAAAAAGGTTGCGATACCAGAGATCACCAATGACATCGACAGAATCATATTGGTGTCTTCTTTTGACACACCAAGTGCCAAACAGATCAGCAGACCCGGCGTCACAATTGGGACAATAATGGCCAATAAATGTTGAAACGCAGCGAGAAAAGCAATAAAAGGTTTTGGTCGATCATTCAATCCATAGACTAAATCGAGTTGATCTTTTGCTTCGGGAGATTGGTTTAAATCAGACATGCGGCACTGAAAATTAAGGCTAGGTGGCGCTATTCTAATCTGTTTACACAGCTTTACAAAACCAAAAGCGTGCCAGTCGTCAAAAAAAATGCGATTGTCAATAAACTGTCACTACTAAAATCTATATTTTTTCTGTATAATTTGCCCTCAAACTTTAGGCGTATCGAATTCACATGTCAGATATTAAAACTCTCCGTAACATTGCCATCATCGCGCACGTCGACCATGGTAAAACTACTCTTGTAGACAAACTTTTACAGCAATCAGGTGCTCTTGGCGATCGCGCAGGCGAGATCGAACGTGTAATGGATTCTGGCGCTATTGAAAGTGAACGTGGTATTACCATTCTTGCAAAAAACACTGCAATCAAATGGTTAGACAAGCGTACTAACACTGAATACCGTATCAATATTGTGGATACCCCGGGACACGCCGACTTCGGTGGTGAAGTAGAACGTGTAATGTCAATGGTTGACTGCGTACTTCTTCTTGTTGACTCTCAAGAAGGCCCAATGCCACAAACTCGTTTTGTAACGCAAAAAGCGTTCGCACGTGGTTTGAAACCAATCGTAATTATTAACAAAGTCGACAAGCCAAACGCTCGTCCAGACTGGGTAATTGACCAAGTATTTGATTTGTTCGACAACCTTGGTGGTTCTGACGAACAGTTAGACTTCCCAGTTGTATATGCTTCAGGTCTTCGTGGTGTGGCTGGTCCATCTCCAGAAGAACTTGCTGAAGACATGACTCCATTGTTCGAAACAATTGTAGACATCGTTGAACCACCAGCGGTTGACGTTGACGGTCCATTCCAAATGCAAGTGTCTTCACTTGACTATAACAGCTTCGTAGGTGTTATCGGTGTTGGTCGTATTCAACGTGGTTCAGTGAAATTAAACACTCCTGTAACTGTAATCGACAAAGACGGTAAAACACGTAACGGTCGTATCTTAAAAATCATGGGTTACCATGGATTAGAGCGTATCGATGTTGAATCAGCTTCTGCTGGTGACATCGTTTGTGTAACGGGTATTGATGAACTTCATATCTCTGACACAATCTGTGATCCAAAAGCAGTTGAAGCTTTACCTGCACTTTCTGTAGACGAACCTACAGTATCGATGACTTTCCAAGTAAACAACTCACCGTTTGCTGGTAAAGAAGGTAAATTCGTAACTTCACGTAATATCCGTGAACGTCTAGATCGCGAATTGATTCACAACGTAGCATTACGTGTTGAAGATACTGACAGTCCTGACCGTTTCAAAGTGTCTGGTCGTGGTGAGCTTCACCTTTCAGTTCTTATTGAAAACATGCGTCGTGAAGGCTTCGAAATGGGCGTATCACGTCCACAAGTAATCATCAAAGAAATTGATGGTGAAAAACAAGAGCCATACGAAAACGTAACTTTTGACGTTGAAGAGCAGCACCAAGGCGCTGTAATGGAACAAATGGGTCACCGTAAAGGTGAAATGACCAATATGGAAGTTGACGGTAAAGGCCGTATCCGTATTGAAGCAACTGTTCCTTCACGTGGTTTGATTGGTTTCCGTTCTGAATTCTTAACAATGACTTCAGGTACAGGTATCATGACTTCAAGCTTCTCGCACTACGGTCCAATGAAACAAGGTACTGTTGCGAAACGTCAAAACGGTGTGTTGATTTCTATGGTTCAAGGTACTTGCTTGGGCTATGCATTGTTCAGCTTACAAGACCGCGGCCGTCTATTTGCACGTCCACAGTTAGAAGTTTATGAAGGTATGATCGTTGGTATTAACTCACGTTCAGACGACATGACTGTTAACCCAACTAAAGCGAAACAGTTAACTAACGTACGTGCTTCTGGTACTGATGATGCGTTGACTCTTGTTCCTGCAATTGAATATACGCTTGAACAAGCGCTTGAATTCATTGAAGACGACGAATTAGTTGAAGTAACGCCTAAGTCAATCCGTATCCGTAAACGCTGGTTGACTGAAAACGAACGTAAACGTAACCGTAACGGTTAATTTTACAGTTTCAAAAAAAACCGCTGACTTAGGTTAGCGGTTTTTTTATGCATGGGTGTTTTGAATAAAAAGGGAAAACTTGAATGACTTTATTCATTTGATCCGACATGCATAATATTGATAAATCCTTTTTAATAGAGTGAATTACTATAGTGAAAAATGTTTTGTGTGAATTTTTATACATGGTATTTAGAATCTAATATAAACCAAGTAAATTAGGTGGAAATGGTTATACAGATATAATGTATACTTCGTCACAAAATTAAAGCTGAAAAAATTTCTGGAGATCACATGAGTATTATTCAAGAATTTAGAGAATTTGCCATAAAAGGCAACGTGATGGACTTGGCTGTCGGTGTCATCATTGGTGGTGCGTTCGGTAAAATCATCGATTCCATGGTAAAAGACATTATCATGCCTTTTATTTCTTGGATCCTTGGTGGTGACGTTGATTATTCAAATTGGTTCGTTGTATTAGGCGATAATCCAAATAACCTCACCACGCTCAAAGCTGCACAAGATGCAGGCCTTAATGTTTTGGCTTACGGTAACTTCTTAACTATCTTAATCAACTTCTTGCTTTTGGCATGGGTCGTATTCTGGTTAGTGAAATTGATGAACAAATTGCGCCGTCAAAAAGTTGAAGAGCCAGCTCCAGAGGCGACTCCAGAAGATATCGAATTACTTCGTGAAATTCGTGATGAATTAAAACGTAAAGGTTAATCCTTTAGCAGTGAAAACGGCGCTTAAAGCGCCGTTTTTTATTGTGAATTTTGTTGAGGCGTCATTTTCATAAACTTAGGTTCTGATGTCGAAAAAACAATGCCATTTCGAATGCCTGTAAATACTTCATTTGCTTCTTCAGGTGATTCGGGTGCGCAGGCTTGTTGACCTAATATAAATAAGACTAAAGGGTGATTTTTGGATAATTTGCTAATTTGCTGTATCGCATCATACCATTTTGATTCATCGTTACGATTCCCATCTAAATCTAGTGCCAACTGGACTTCACCATGAGGGTTCATATCTTGATCATCATATAATGCTTGGATAAGTGCATGCTTTCGTTCACCTCGAATGATTGTAAAATCTGTTGTATCGACAGTGCCAAGACGAAAATAGTTGTAATAGCCCAATGGAATGTCCTTTGTTTATTATTAAGTAGAATTGATTTAGTGCAATGTTATCTGGTTGCTATGATTTATATTATATGATTGAAAACCGCCAGCCAATGTTCTGAACGATTGAAAAAAATACTGGGATTATGTGCTTTAAGATGAAAAGCACATATTCGCGATATACTCGTTATAGCATGTTCAATGTGGGTGCTATGTTACATCCGAAACTTAATTTCTAATAAATGCCAGCCAAATTGGCTTTTGATCGGACCATGCAGTTCACGTTCAGGTAGGGTAAATACCGCTTTATCAATTGGACCAACCAGTTGGCCTTTTTTAATGTCGCCAAGCTCACCGCCTTTTTTACCCGAAGGGCATGTCGAATGCTGCTTTGCAATTTTGGCAAAGTCCGCACCGCCTTTGATTTTCTTTTTCAGTTGCTCACATAGTTCTTTATCTTTGACTAATATGTGGCGAACAATCGCAGACTTCATGCTTTATTTCCTTTCAGGGTTTTCTTAGTCAGCATTTTAACCTTTTTTAAAGGTTGGCACTCAGGGCAAAACACCGAAGCACGCTGTCCCAGTTTGATATTTTGCATGGTGGTTTCACAGTTGATGCACATTTCACCTGCGCGTCCGTAGGCGAGTAGGGTTTGTTGGAAATAACCATTTTCGCCCATCGCATTGCTGTAATCGCGTAAAGTTGAACCGCCTAAATCAATCGCCTGTTTTAAAATACGTTTGATTTCGATGACCATTTTTTCAACTTGTTCAAAACTCAAACTCGATGCAGGCTGCGCAGGGTGTATGCCGAGGTTAAATAAGCTTTCCGTTGCATAAATATTGCCGACACCGACTACGATATGATTGTCCATGATCGATACTTTGATACCGGTCTGCTTATTTTTAAATTTTTGGAATAAGTATTCAGCATTAAACGCATCACTCAGCGGTTCAGGGCCAAGCGTGTCAATCAGTTTGCTTTGAGATGATGCATCTAACCATAAAATACAGCCAAAACGGCGCGGATCATGATAGCGTAATTGCATATCTTCAAAATGAATCACCAGATGATCATGCTTTCGTAATGCTTCATGACCTTCACAAATCCGAAAACTGCCAGACATGCCCAAATGCCACAACATGCTGTCCTGTTCAAATTCAGCCAAAATATATTTTGATCGACGGCTGAGCTGAAGCAGCTTTTGACCGACGAGTTTTTGAATGTCGTCAGGAATAGGCCAACGCAGGCTCGACTGAAAAACCTCAACTTTGAGAACCTTTTCATTCAATAATGGCAATAAACTGGTTTTAGTGGTTTCTACTTCTGGTAATTCAGGCATAAAGGTCGAAGCAATGGATCATTCAAGTTATGCATACTATTGGGCCTAGCCCTACAGAATGCAAGTTTCATCGCGGCCTAAGGGAGTGTATGAATAGGTTATTGATTATTAATTGTGAGAATAATAAACCAACAAGTCACAATAATGAGTTTGAATAAGCGATCAGAAGTTAAACAATTGAATTAATAGATATATAAGATATTGAAAAATAATCACTAAAAATATTGCATAACAATAGATTTATTTAAAATCATTTATTGATAAATTAAAGTTTTGTGAATGATAAAAATAATGCTGAGATAGAACGTGAAAAATTATGTAATTTTTGTGACATTAGATTTCAAGCCTTGTGGCTTGTCTAGAGACTCTCTCCAGATTTAGGTTTTACCATGAAAAAATACAGTCTAGCTCTTCTACCTGCATTTGTTGCAGCAGCCATGACACATGTTCACGCCGCAGAAGCATTCGACACTAAAGGTCAGTACATGCTCGGGGATTGGGATGGTAAACGTACCGAACTTGCACAACAAGGTGTGAAGTTTGAGGCCAATATTGCTGCTGATGCTGCCTATCTTGCTGATGGTGGTCGTAATCCGGGACATTCAGCAACGGTAGCCAGCCAATTGTGGTTAGGTACACAGCTTGATATGGAAAAACTTGCAGGTTGGGATGGCGTGACTGTGCGTGCTGTAATGACTGCTCGTCAAGGTCAAAGTACCTCAGTTCGTGATTTGCAAGGGGATGTTCCTCAATTGGCAAATGCACAAGCCAATTTTGGTCGTGGTAATCAGAAAACTCGCTTATCTGAACTGTCTATTGAAAAGCAATTTAAACAGCAAGGCTTAAGCATTAAAGCAGGCCGTTTAGGTTTGGGCATGGACTTTAACGTGATGGGCTGTGACTTTGCCAGTACTGCGTTTTGCGCTGCGCAAATGGGTAAATGGCAAGGCAATATTTGGATGAATACCCCAGTTTCACAGTGGGGCGCACGTGTGAAGCAAGAGCTTAGCCCAGAACTTGCTGTACAAGCGGGTGTGTATGAATACAACCCTGAAAATGCTTTGGAACGCCATGGTTGGAATTTGGATACCGATGATGCCGATGGTGTAACTATTCCTGTAGAAATCATTTGGACACCGAAAGCATTGGTGAATGGCTTACCGGGCAGCTACCGCTTTGGTGCGATGTACAACACTGCAGATAATGTAAAAAATCAAAAAGACATTATTTCGGGTGAAGCTGAAGATCGTACCTTTGGTGGTTGGGTAGCGATTGAGCAACAGTTAACGTCTACAGGTGAAGGCAAACGTGGTTTGCATAGCTTTGCCAATTTTACTTGGCATGATCGTGTCACCACAAAAGTTGATAACTCACAGCAGTTGGGTTTGAAATACATTGGATTGGCCGATCGTTTACCTAACGATATGGTGGGCTTGGGCGTGAACCGTGTACATGTCAATGATCGACTTTCTGCTGAGAAATTTGATGCAAGTGCAGAATATAATGTCGAGTTGAACTATAGCCATAACCCGACGAAATGGTTGATGATTCGCCCTAGTTTACAATATGTGATTAACCCAGGCTCAACAAATCGAGTTGATGATGCTTTCCTAATTGGTTTAAGCTCTAAGGTAATCTTCTAATGTCAAAATAGGTGCTCTATGCAAAGTAAATTTAACGTCACATCATTTAAGACACATTTACTTTGCCTGACGGCATGTATTAGCCAACAGCTGTATGCAGAAACAGGTTCTACGGAACCTGTTTTACTTCCTGAGATTACCATTGAAGCACCACGAACCAATACCACGTGGTTAAAAACACCTGCATCGGTATACCGTGTACAGCAGGCTGAAAATAATAACAATACGGGTGTAAATCTGTCCGAAACCTTAAAAGGTGTGCCCGGCCTGCAACTGAATAACCGTGAAAACTACGCACAAGACTTGCAACTGTCTATGCGAGGCTTTGGCGCACGTTCAACATTTGGTGTGCGTGGTATCCGTTTATATGTTGATGGAATCCCTGCGACCATGCCGGATGGTCAGGGACAGACGTCAAATATCGATATGAGTAGCTTAAATCATATCGAGGTATTGGGCGGGCCATTTTCCTCTTTATATGGTAACTCTTCGGGTGGGGCGATTTTAACAACGACCAAGCAAGGTACTGGAAAAGACTCCATCGAACTCGGCTATTCAGGCGGCAGTCATAATAAAAGCCGTGCTGATATTGTGCTGCAAGGTGGCTCAGAACAGGCCAATGAACCTAGCTATGTTGTGAGTTCTTCTTATTTTGAAACCGATGGCTACCGTGATCATAGTGCTGCAAATAAGGTACTCAGCAATGCAAAACTGACGTGGGATTTGGATGATGGTTCCAAGGTCAATTGGATTGTGAATCATGTGGATATCAATGCCGATGATCCACAAGGTCTGAATCGGGAGCAATTGCGTCAAAATCCGAAACAAGTTAATGATGCCAATAATACCTATGATGTACGTAAGGAAATTAGCCAAACTCAAACTGGGTTGACGTGGAAAAAACCATTGAATGAGCAGCATGAACTCAATGCAATGGTGTATATGGGGCAACGTGATGTGGTGCAGTATCAGTCCATCCCCAAAAATCCACAAAATAATGCGCGCCATGCAGGTGGTGTGATTGATTTTAGCCGTGATTATTATGGAACAGATATTCGCTGGACAGGCAAAGACCTTTTGCCGAATACGCGTTTTACTGCAGGCCTTGCCTTTGATTATATGGATGAAGACCGTAAGGGCTATGAAAATTTTGATGCCAATGGAAATTTTGGCAAGAATGGCAATATTCGTCGAAATGAAAATAACACCTTGTGGAATTTAGATCCCTATGTCCAAGCTTCGTGGAATTTTTTACCCAATTGGACTTTAGATACAGGGCTACGATATAGCAATGTTCATTATGAATCTGACGATAAATATGTCGTGGGTTTAAATAAGGATGACAGCGGTAAAACCGACTATGACAAAGTTTTACCTTCAGCAGCGTTAAGCTGGAATATTGCACCTCAACTCAATGCCTATGTCAGTTATGCCAAAGGTTTTGAAACACCGACCTTTACAGAAATGGCCTATTCTAAAGATGACGGCATGAATTTTGATTTAAAACCGGCCAGTAGCGATAACTACGAGCTTGGGCTTAAATCACAAAATGCATGGGGGAATTTCACTGCAGCGGTATTCCAAAGCAAAACTCAAGATGACATCGTCTCTGCAGGAAGTATCAATGGTCGTGCAATCTATAAAAATGCCGATAAAACCTTACGTGAAGGTGTTGAGCTTTCATGGAATAAACAGCTATGGCGAGATTTAAGTGCGCAAGCAAGCTACAGTTATATCGATGCTACATTTGATACCGCAATACCTGACAGTGATGTCGTCAGAGGCACCTATATTCCGGGTATTGCCAAAAACCAAGCGTTTGCCGCACTGAATTGGCTGCCAGATATTGGCTTTAATGCCGGCCTAGATGTTCGCTATATGGATAAAGTCTATGTCGATGATGCCAACAGTGATGCTGCGTCGAGCTATACCGTGGTTTCTGCCAACGCTGGTTATGTGTGGAAACAAGCAGATTGGAAAGTTAAAACCTATGTACGTGTAGATAATTTGTTTGATGAAAACTATGTCGGTTCAGTGATCGTCAATGATGGAAATGGACGCTTCTTTGAACCCGCGGATGGTTTGAATTGGAGTGCAGGATTAAGTGTGACCAAAGCCTTCTAAAAGGAGAGTAATGTGGCGTTGTTATTTCAACCAATTCAGTTTGGAACATTGGGGCTGACTAATCGAATCGTGATTGCACCCATGTGTCAATATTCTGCCAATGAGCAAGGGGAGTTAAGCTATTGGCATGAGCAACAATGGGCGAATTATGCCTTGTCAGGTGCCGGACTATGTATCATCGAGGCAACGGCCGTACAGGCAGAGGGGCGCATTAGCTATGCAGACCTCGGCCTTTGGAATGATATGCAACGTGCACAGATGAAGGCACTATTGGCCAAGGTGAAATCACTTTCACCTATGCCATTTGCTATCCAACTGGCACATGCGGGTCGTAAGGCATCGACAGATAAACCGTGGGCAGGACGTGGACAATTACCTCCAAATCATCCTCAAGGATGGCAAACTGTTTCAGCCAGTGATTTGCCCTTTAATGCCACAGATCATGCACCCCATGCTTTAAGCCGAGATGAAATCCAGCAGATCATTCAAGACTTTGCCGATTCAGCAAAACGTGCGGTAGATGCAGGCTTTGACTTAATTGAGCTACATGCTGCACATGGTTATTTGCTGCATCAATTTATGTCGCCATTGTCGAATCGGCGTAGCGATGAATATGGTGGCAGTCTGGAAAATCGCATTCGGCTGACGCTTGAAGTGTTCCAAGCCATGAAAAATGCCGTTCCTGAAGATTATCCAATTGGGGTACGTATTTCCGCAACTGACTGGATGGAATATACTGAAGCACCGAGTTGGGATCTAGACTCGGCAATTGGCTTGTCAAAAGCGCTTGCACAACTAGGAACAGCCTATATTCATGTTTCTAGTGGCGGCTTAGATGTTGCGCAAAAAATTCAATTACAAGCCAGTTATCAAGTGCCTTTTGCTGAAGCCATTAAGCAAGCCGTTCAGGTTCCCGTAATTGCTGTGGGTTTAATTACCGAAGCAATGCAAGCCGAAGGCATCTTACAATATGGTATGGCAGATGCGATTGGTCTAGCTCGTGCAATTCAATATGACCCGCGTTGGCCATGGCATGCTGCTGCAGAACTCGGTGAAAATTTAAAAATTTCTCCGCAGTACTTACGCTGTCAGCCGCATGCACAAAGAAGTCAATTTACGGCTTTCTAATTTTCAAAATAGAGGTCCGCTCCACACTCTCAGGTTGAGGGTGTGGATGGAAGAGTCTATTACACAGGATATTTCGTATGGTCTTTGAGGTGATTGGTCCAATCTTTTTTCTTTTGGCCTTGGGATATCTGTCGGTAAAATGCAGTTTATTGAGTAAAGAACAGGTCGGAACCATTGGTGCATTTGTGATTAAGATTGCACTGCCGGCTTTGTTTTTTCAGTCATTAGCTTCTAAAGATTTGCATCAAATTTGGTATCCCGGCTATTTCTTTGTTTATACCGGAGTCACGTTTTTACTGTATTGCATGGCCTATTGGCTATTGTCGACACATTTTAAAAATAATATGTCGCAAACAGCGGTACTGTCACTAGGCGCTGGCATGTCAAATACAGGCTTAATTGGCACTGCAGTGCTAAGCTTGTTGGTCGGTCAAAATGCGATGACCTATACCTCATTAATCGTCATCATTGAAAGTGTGCTGCTGATTCCAACGGTGCTGGTCCTTGCGCAATTAGGAAGTTCACAGCAAAAAGCCAATATTGGCGACATCATCAAAAATACCTTATTAACCCTGTTAAAAAATCCACTCTTTGCAGGGGTAATGCTAGGGATTGGGTTTGCAATTTTCCAAATCCGTTTGCCTCATCAAATCAATGATGTACTGGCGATGTTAGGTCAAACGGCTTCACCACTGGCGCTGTTTGCAATTGGTGGTGGGATTGTCGGTATGAGCTTAAAGTATATGAATGCTCAGAGCTTCTATTTGGTGATTTCAAGCAACTTGGTGATGCCTTTACTGACTTATTTAGGCTTACGCTATTTGACCGATGTCAGCCAAGAGATGTTATATGCAGGGACGATTATTGCCGCATTACCGATGCCGACGATTTTTGCCATGCTAGGACAAGTTTATGACTTAAATGAAAAGACCTTAACGCCTTTATTGATGAGTACCATCTTGGGCTTTGTCGTAACAGGTGTATTAATCAGTTTGTGGTGGGCGTGATTTTGATCAGCTCAAGATTTGCTTAAACCCATGAAAAAAGCCCTGCATGTGCAGGGCTTTTTTTAATGCTCAATTAACTCTTTTTCGCATTGGCTTTTGGCGCTTTGGCTTGTTCAGCAATCATTTTATCCACGGTTGCTAAAGATTCTTTGGCTTGTGGAATATTTTCTTTGGCTAAAGCGCTAAATATTTTTTTAGCTTCAGGCAAATTTTGCGGGATGATATTGCCATTTACAAACATATTGCCCACCGCCATCAATGCAGGGACATAGCCTTTTTTTGCTAATTCTTGAATGCTATTCAGACCTTGCTGAATAGGCTTTTCATTTTTAGTTTTAAAGCCCGCACTGATGTCATAAAGTGCTTTGGCATGAATCGCAGGGTAGTTGCCTTTTTTAATCAGCGGATCAAGTTTGCTGAGTGCCAATTTATCTGACTCAGGTTTATTTTCTGCAAAAAGTAAAATGGCATAGTCGATGGAGGCATCGTCAAAACCTGCCGAAGATGCGCGTTCTAAATATTGTTTGGCCTTATTGGTGTCTTGTTTTAAGCCCAGTGTGCCCGTTGCATAATTTTTACCTAAAACATAGTTAGCAACAGGGTAGCCTTTGGCTGCAGCCTGTTCATAGAGTTGGATGGCTTTTTTCTCATCCTTCGCTACGCCTTGACCTGTTTGAGTAAGATAGCCCAAATTATAAATAGCCTGAGCATTACCTTTTGCTGCAAGTTTGCTCAGTGTTTGGTAGGCGCCATTCATATCTTTGGCCTTGACCATGGCTTCCACTTTAGCAAATTCAGGATCGACGGCATCTGTTTTAGTTTCAGCAAAAGCCAATTGAGCGCTCATTGCTATAATGCTTGCGAGTAGGATTTTTTTCATCTTGAAACCTTTTGTAAATCATACACATAATTCCGTTTATGTGTTTTGGTGGTTATTTTTGTCGGTTTTTACATCATAGGTAGATTTACGTAAATGTAAAGTGAGGAATTGTGATTTAAAGCGTTTTTATAAAATAATGTTGATTGCCCTTAGCGCTTTAAATGCTATGACTTTATTGCATCAAAAGCCTTTGCAAAAAAGCAGGACTCTGATTTAATCGCGCATTGTTATTTTCTCTGGGGCAGCGCGATGTTTATTAAAGGCATTAAACGCAATTACGATAAAATTAATGCAGATGAATCGATTGCGGATGAAGATAAAATTGATGCGCTTTTGATGAAACTGGGTGCAGAGTTTTTAGTCAGTAAAGAGGATCGTGTTTATATTTTCAAAAAAGGCGATTTAGAAGCTAAATTTGATGCCAAACATGCGCGCGCCTATCATTTTAAAGAATATGTATGCAAAGATATGAATAAGTTATTTCATGGATTTTGATTAAAATCATGATTTAAAAACGAAGACGTGAGGGGGAATACAGTTCCTCCTTATTTTGACTGTTGTGTACTGTAACAGCGTATGTGATTAAAAAAACTTTAATTTTCAAAAGTATAATATTTTCTAAAAATATAAATTGAATAAAATAGATACAAGGCATCTATGATGAATACAGATATATATGATTCATTGAGATGTATTTAAATATGATAAAAATAAGCGCCATCTTGATCCTTGGTTTCGTCTGTTCAATGACCAGTTGGGCTCAACAACCCAAGCTTGTACCTCATCCAATCCATTTAAAAAATGGCAAGCAGTTTTCATTAAATTTGCCTGCAAATTTCGAGATCATTTCTGCTGCTGAAGGTCTCAAACGGGTACGCTTTTTTGCGCAAGCGCCTGATCGCAGAATGTTTGTCACGGATATGTATGATCTAACAGATAATAAAAAAGGTACTGTATATATATTGGATGATTGGAATGCTGACACAGGTAAATTTGGCAAAATCATTCCTTATCTGACCGGTTTGAGAAATCCAAATTCAGTTCAGTTTTATACCGATGCTCAAGGACAGGATTGGCTCTATTTGGCGGAAACGCACCAACTGACACGGCAAAAATTCAACAAAGGAGAAACTCAGCCTTCGAGTAAGGCTGAAGTTTTAGCGACATTTCCCGATTATGGTTTGAGTTATAAATACGGCGGTTGGCATCTGACGCGGACGATTGCAGTCGGTGGAAATGGGAAGATTTATGTGTCGGTTGGCTCGAGTTGTAACGCCTGTGTAGAAAAAGAAAAAGTGCGAGCCTCAGTCATCGAGATGAATCCTGATGGTTCAGAGCAACGGATGTATGCGACAGGTTTGCGTAATGCAGTTGGATTAAAATGGATCGGTAGATTTCTATTTGCGACCAATCAAGGTTCTGATCATTTGGGAAGTAAAAAGCCAGATGAAACTTTTTATGCGTTAAAGCGGGATATCGATTATGGCTGGCCCGCATGTTATTCATGGCAGGGCAAAGTCTTGGCGGATGCTAAATTTAAACGTGCATCAGGCTGTAAAAATGTTCCATCGCCCTATGCTTATTTCCCTTCGCATTCCTCAGCACTGGGTTTTGATTATTTTGATCATCCAGACACAGATGCCACCATTAAAAATGCATTTTTAGTGGCCTTGCATGGCTCTACCGACGAGGCGATTGGTCATGGCTATCAAATTGCAATGATGCGTAAAGGACAAAAACTTGAAACCTTTATGGATGGTTTTTTAGTCGGTAAAACGGTAAATGGGCGACCCGCGGATATTTATAAGATCGATGAAAAATCTTTTTATTTTTCGGATGATCGGGCAGGGGTGATTTATTATGTGAGTGAAAAAAATGAGTGATAAAAAGCCAAAGTCTTTAGGCTTTGGCTTTGAGTGCTTAGGGATAGTCTGAAAATTTAGATGGTCAGACCAGATGTCAAAATTCTAGTTTATATACGGTCAAAAATGGCTAATCATAGCGTTTCAGTTCTAAGTCTTCATTCTTGAAATGGGCAATCGAAATATGATTATTTGCTGCAATATTCTTAAAGCGTAACCATAGAAAAAATTCAATAAGATTGATTCCAATTCCCCAAAAAGATGTATTTAAGAGGGTGAGTTGGGTGTCGTAGGCAACATGAAACTCGAAGCCTGTGCTACTGAAGCCAAAAGAGCTTTGCATAAAGAGAAAAAAGCCAGTTGTTACTTTTGGATAGTAAATGACTAAGGGTGTGATAATAATCGGGACAAGGCTTAAGCTGATCCAAAACAGTATTTTCAAGCCTAGAACATCTCTTTTCCAATATTTGATAGCGCCCATTAGCATGAAAAAGAGTTGGACATACAGTACAATAATAATAATCAAAACAAGTAGAGATAGCTGAATTGAAAGCAATTGATTGCCGAGTATGACCATGCCTAGAAGAGCAAAAAATCCGTAATAAAGGGCAATGATCTTGTGCTTTGGGTCTTGAAATTGTGTCTGATGCATCGTTATATAGTTTATTGTTAAAATTCGGAGTGCATTTTAGTTTAAAAATAGTCAAATTAACATGATGAATTTTAAAATTTAAAACTTAGATTTATTATAAAAGAAGATAGCTAAATGTAGCTATCTTCTGAATTTATTTAAGCTGACTGCGGACGTGCCACATCACCATTTAATGCTTCAGGCAAGGCTAAAACAGTTACATCTAACTCTTCTAAAGCTTCTGGGCGTGCCACAACTAAAGCTACATAACCATTTTCTACAGCCGCGCTATTGACCACTTGTACGCCTTTATTCAGCTGTTCGCCTTGTGCAGGCGCAGTTCCTGTGCCTTGAATTGCATGCAACCAAGCTTTTGGTTTGGCTTTAAACCATAAACGTGCAATCACTTCCTGACCCAAATAACAACCTTTGTCATAGTGGACGCCTTCACGCTGATGTAGACGTAACTCTTGCGGTTGGAACACATGTTCAATGGCTTGGTCAATATAGGCCTGACCCGCTTGAATCGCTTGAATTTCCCATGCTGCAACATCCGTCGGTTCCGAAGCAAATGTCGTTTCATCACCGACTAAACTTGGAAAAACTGTACCAGTTTCTTCAAGTTTCATCTTAGAAAATGCACCAAATTTTTTAATATGTTTGGCAAATTCTTCGGCTTGATCTGCTGTAGTGACAATAGAAAAACTTTCAGCACTGTGTTTGGTGAGCCATAAACCAAAGTGAATACGGCCTTTGAGGTCGCAGATTGCAGTATAACGTGTTGCATTTTCTTCAAGGCGTTCAACATGCAAAGTCACTTGCCCTTGTAGAAATTTTTGTGCATCGACACCGTTGAGAGAAAAAGATGTGAATGCCATAGACGTTGTCATGACCAGCCTCAGTATAAATTTTAGATATCATTAATCATGTTATTTTGCAGCAAGCCGCAGTGTTAGGCAAACAAAAAGCCCATATTGATATGGGCTTTTGTACAGCATAGATCGGTCTTAGTGATTGTGTGTCGGCATATCGCTTGCAGTCATATCTATAGTGGAATGATGTGAAGGCGGTTCACTATTACAATCATATTGGTCGCCACAAATACGCACGGTTTCCATCATGCCTTGATCTTCATGGTCTAAAATATGGCAGTGCAGCACGAAGTCGCCTTCAAATTTTTCGTACTTGCTGCGCACAAAGATTTTATAGCCCTGTTTGACGAAGAGCGTATCTTTCCAAACGCCTTTCATTCCATGATATTGCGAGTCAATATTTCCTGCACCATCTTTATCTGAGCTGCCGATCGCACTGACATCGACACCATTTTCATTCAATATTTTCACGACTTGGAATGGATTGACATGAATATGGAAGGGATGACTGGCAACATTACTGCTCAACTCCCACTCTTGGGTTTGCCCGATTGGAAGCTTGCGGACATAGCTATGGTGGGTATGGTCTTCATCATGGTAGGCATCGCCAAAGCTGATCAAGGTACCTTCTTCGGCATGACGAATACCAAATTTAAAGCTGCCATCTGTATTGAACAGAATGTCAAAGTTGGTGATTTGCTTCGCCATCGTTTTGAGCATTTCATCGACTTCAGCAGTCATTAAACTCGCATGCGAGATAAAGGCTGATAAATCACCCTGTTCGAGCTGTGCAATCACTTCTGGTGCCAGTTTTAGTTGGGTGGCCTGACTTTTTAAGAAGTTAAACGGCGTTTGCTGCGGTAGTTGGGTTGCTTGCACATTGACTCAACCGAGGAGCTGCGTATTGAGTTTTTCTTCCGGTGCGCGACGCAGTAGCGGACTTGATTCAGGCGCATTAATTTCATCTTCTAGATTCAGCTTGGCATCGTATACACAGTATTTATTGGTGGTCGGGAAAGAGAGCATGGCATCAAAGCGATAACCCGGCTGAAAAATTTCAATCCCTTGCTTTTGGATTTTTCTCATGGTCAAGCCGTCTTGTGCAAGGGTATATAATGGTAATGTTTTCAGCGTTTTAAACTGTGAAGACATCGACTTGCTTTGATATTTTTGACATTCACTAAGGGTTTGCTCTGCGGTAAAGAGCGCAGAATCAGGCAGTTCTTTGATGGTCAAAGCAATGGTGTCACGGATACCGCCGTGAATCATGCGCCAGCGGTGGTATTGGTTCTGATCCACCTTAATTTCACCAAACATTTTGCCATTGATACTGGTAAAACGATTTTCATCCGCCCATGAGGTGGGTATATCGAGTTTTGAATAATCTTCTAAGCTATAGATGCAGGGTGTACCATTCACTTGGCTTAAATTGCTGTCGCAATCTTCATTGTATTGAATCTGCTGGAATAGCATGATTTTTTCATGATCATACTGCTGGGTTTTTTGATTTTTCCATAAGACGTCCAAATCTCCAGTCTGCTGAATTTGCCCCTGACGAATGACAGGTTTCCGCTCTCCCTCAATAATCAAAGGGCCAGCCATGCCGCTTGAGACCTGAATCGCGGTTGAACCATGCACATGAGAGTGATACCAAAATGTTCCCGCAGGATGATTCGGTTCGATCTTAAATTCGTAATGAAAATCTTGCTGAGGTTTTAAGCTCAAAAATACGTTGTCACTATTTCCTTGCGGGCTAACCCAAAGACCATGTGTATGTAAATTTGTGGTGTTAAAACAGTTCCCTTGGTTAATATTGGTCACTGGACTTGGGCAGGTCTCTGTCGATTCAACAGGGAGATGATTGACCAGATGGATTTTTAAATTGTCACCTTGTTTCGCACGAATTTGTGGGCCAACCAGTACATCAGAAACACTGCCATCGGTATTTTTTGAGTTCCAGAGTTCAGGTTTAGTCAGATAGCCTCTGACTTGTAATAGATCATTCTCACCCGTTTCAGGGTCGTATAAGGCTTGGCGTTTATAGGCAATCAGCAGTTCATGCTCACCTTGTGCATTGGCTTTCAAACGTGGTGGATTCGAGACGACAGTCGGTGAGTCTACTTCCTCTTCTTGAATCGTCGAATCCGTTGTCGATTGGTCGTTGTCGCCACAGGCAATGAAGCTAAGACAGCTTAAGAGGCAGCCAGCCCCAATGATGGTTTTAAATTTTGTCATGATCTTTCCCCAAAGCATAATGACGGTAGAACAGTAATCGCTGATTTATTTAGCTAAGATTTTGTAAATATTGTGATTATTTTGGCGAGTACAGCGAATTACTGTTCTTGTATGTCGTGCTTTTATTATCTGAGAGAGGGGTGATTCGACGCTATCCCTGCAAATAGGGATAAATTGAGAATTAAGATAAAATAAATAATAAAACTGTGTTTTGATTCACATTGTGGCTTTGAGGCGCAATGAGCTAATGAAGTAATTTAATGCCTTGATTATTAAATACTAAAATTGATAAGACTGATTTTTAATCAATTTGGTTGATATTTAGATTAAATATTATGCAGTGCAATTTACCTTAGACTAAAGAATGAGGCGGATTTGCAGCTATTTTTCAAAAAAATTCATATTTAGAGCGAATATTCCAAAGTTAGTGTAACTAAATATTTCAAAAACCCCTATTTTTATATTTAACTATATGAAATATATGAGATTTGGGAAATGGGTTTTCGGCAGTGTAGTATGCCTATCGAACAAAGATGAATTGTCTATGAAAAAGACAACGCAAAAAAATGAAAGACCGAGGGCAGGAACGCTATGAACAACAACTACCGTAAACCGCTGCAAGGCACCCAGCTAGAATACTTCGATGTACGCCAAGCCGTAGAAGATATTCAGCCAGGCGCATACGCAAAACTCCCATATACATCTAAAGTCCTTGCAGAGCAGTTGGTTCGTAAATGCGACCCTGCAATCTTAGAACAGTCTTTAAAAGAACTGATTAACCGCAAACAAGACCACGATTTCCCTTGGTACCCTGCACGTGTGGTGTGTCATGACATCCTCGGTCAAACCGCATTGGTTGACCTTGCAGGCTTGCGTGATGCGATTGCAGACCAAGGCGGCGACCCATCAAAAGTCAATCCTGTTGTTCCAACGCAGCTGATTGTCGATCACTCTTTAGCTGTAGAGTTTGGCGGTTTTGACCCAGACGCATTTGAGAAAAACCGCGCGATTGAAGACCGCCGTAACGAAGACCGTTTCCATTTTATTGAATGGACCAAAACAGCCTTTGAAAATGTCGATGTGATCCCTGCGGGCAACGGTATCATGCACCAAATTAACTTGGAGAAAATGTCTCCAGTAATTCAAAACCGTGATGGTTTAGCATTCCCTGATACCTGTGTGGGTACAGATTCACATACCCCACATACTGATGCATTGGGCGTAATCTCTGTAGGTGTCGGCGGTCTAGAAGCTGAAAACGTGATGCTCGGCCGTGCATCTTGGATGCGTCTGCCAGACATCATTGGTGTAGAACTTGTTGGTCAGCGTCAAGCGGGCATTACCGCAACTGACATCGTGTTAGCACTTACTGAATTCTTGCGTAAAGAACGTGTAGTCGGTGCTTATTTAGAGTTCTTCGGTGAAGGTGCTGACAGCATGTCAGTGGGTGACCGTGCAACGATCTCGAACATGACCCCTGAATATGGCGCAACGGCTGCGATGTTCTACATTGACCAAAACACCATTGATTACCTGACTTTGACAGGCCGTGAAGCGGATCAAGTGAAATTGGTTGAAGGCTATGCCAAAGAAATCGGTCTTTGGGCGTCTGATATGACCGCTGCGGAATACCCGCGTGTACTGCGTTTTGATTTGTCGAAAGTAACCCGTAACATTGCAGGTCCATCGAACCCGCATGCGCGTGTATCGACGGCTGACTTAAAAGCGAAAGGCATTGCAGGAAACTTAGAAGCAGCACGTGCGCAAGAAGCAGAAGGTTTAATGCCAGATGGCGCGGTGATTATTGCTGCCATTACCTCTTGTACCAATACCTCTAACCCACGTAATACCGTTGCAGCAGGTTTGTTGGCACGTAAAGCAAATGAATTGGGTTTAGTGCGTAAACCTTGGGTGAAATCATCATTTGCACCGGGTTCTAAAGCAGCCGCTTTATACCTAGAAGAAGCAGGTGTACTCGGTGATTTAGAAAAACTGGGCTTTGGTATCGTGGCATATGCATGTACCACGTGTAATGGTATGTCAGGTGCTTTAGATCCAAAAATCCAACAAGAAATTATTGATCGTGATTTGTACGCAACTGCGGTACTTTCAGGTAACCGTAACTTCGATGGTCGTATCCATCCTTATGCAAAACAAGCGTTCTTGGCTTCGCCTCCACTCGTTGTGGCGTATGCCATTGCAGGGACGATTCGTTTTGATATCGAAACCGATTCACTGGGTAATGACAAAGACGGTAATCCAATTTACTTAAAAGACATTTGGCCGTCTGATGCTGAAATTGATGCATTGGTGAAAGAAGCGGTTAAACCTGAACAGTTTAAGAAAGTGTATATCCCAATGTTTGATTTGGGTGAGCGTGAAAAAGCGGCAAGCCCACTATACGACTGGCGTCCGCAAAGTACTTATATCCGCCGTCCGCCGTATTGGGAAGGGGCATTGGCTGCACCGCGTACCTTGTCAAATATGCGTCCGCTTGCGATCTTGCCTGACAATATCACCACAGACCATTTATCGCCTTCAAATGCGATCATGATGGATTCGGCTGCAGGTGAGTACTTACATAAAATGGGCGTGCCTGAAGAAGACTTTAACTCATACGCAACCCACCGCGGTGACCATTTGACTGCGCAGCGTGCAACATTTGCTAACCCGAAATTGTTCAATGAAATGGTGGTTCGTTCTGACGGCACGATCAAACAAGGTTCAAAAGCGCGTGTAGAGCCTGAAGGCGAAGTGATGCGTATGTGGGAAGCGATTGAAACTTATATGAACCGTAAGCAGCCGCTCATCATCATTGCAGGTAAAGACTACGGTCAGGGTTCGAGCCGTGACTGGGCTGCCAAAGGTGTGCGCCTTGCAGGTGTGGAAGTGATTGTGGCGGAAGGTTTTGAGCGTATTCACCGTACAAATTTGGTGGGTATGGGTGTGTTACCGCTTGAGTTTAAAGCAGGGACTGACCGTAAAACCTTGAAGCTTGATGGTACTGAGTTGTATAGCGTGATTGGTAATATTGCGCCGCGTTCTGACCTGACTTTGGTGGTAGAGCGTTCAACTGCTGATGGTAAAAATGAAATCATTAAAGTGCCTGTGACTTGCCGTTTGGATACCGAAGAAGAAGTGCATGTGTATGAAGCGGGCGGTGTATTGCAGCGTTTTGCACAGGATTTCTTGGAAGGGAATGTGGCTTGATGTAATTCTTTAAATCCTCCCCTTACGGAATATATTCCTCACCTTTGAAAAAGGAGGGAGTTCCCCTTTTTAAAAGATGAGAAGTATTACTTCGCAAGGGGGAGATTAAAGTATTTGATATTGTTTAAAAAAGACCCTACATTGATGTAGGGTTTTTTTGAGTTGGGAATATGAAGTTTACTAAAGAGATAAAAGTTCAATTAGAAAGAATATTTCAAGATTTCAAATTAACAGATCCTTCATCTGAAACTAAATTAGATGAAAAAACAGTAATATCTATTTCTCGTGAAGATTTTCCAGTAGAGTCTATACTCTTATTTACTCTTCATAAAATATGTGGATTTAGAACAATATCCAGATGGGATAAAATGCATTGGGGGATAATTTTTGAATATAAAGGTGCAGTAAATTTAATTAGCTCTCACAAATTTGGTTTAAGATTGTATAGTGAACGAATAGCAGATGTTGAGGCTATTCAGAAAGAATTAATTAATAAATTAAAGAAAAATATTAAGTTTATTGAAAAGAATATTTTGAATCAGTATGCAGAAAATCAAGTTGCATTAAATAATTTTACAATTCCAAATCTTTTCCATAAATTAAGTGGTCAATATTATTATTTTCGCGACCAATCTAAAAAAATTTTTAAAAAAGAAATTGATAACGTTATTAAGAATAAAGACTTTTCTAGCATGTTGAATACATTTTTTGCTAAAAGAGATTTAGAGCAGTACGCAGTGTATAACTCCTTGGCAATGATTGATTCATATTTTAGTCGGTTAGAACATATTTTAGTGCTTGCATTGCCTTTTTCAAAAAATAAGAAGGAATATGATATTAAGAAATTTATTGGTGAGTTTTGGTCTAAAAAATACAGTGAAGTTTTTGACTTAAGTAATCCAAATAGTAAAAGAATACATGATGAACTCACTTTAATTAAAGAGAAGTATAGGAATACTTTTGCTCATGGTGGTTTTGAAAAGAAAGGGCAATCATTTCATTTTCATTTAGAAAATTATGGAGTAGTTCCTGCGACAATGTCAGATTATAAAGATAGTGTTCACTTTAACTTTATACCGCTGAATGAAAGTGAATTTGAAAATATTTGTCTTTTTTTTGATGAAGTAGATAATTTTTTTAAAGAAAACTTAGAGGTTGCATGGATGTTTTGTAATAGTGGCTTAGATCTAGTAATGGATGATAAATCGCTCTCACAACTGCTAAAGAAAGCAGAGGATATAGATGTTTTTGGAGACTGGCTAGATAGTGAGAATGAGCACTTATGTAATTATATCAATGCTAATTATTAACATTAAAAACTCACACTGATTTTTACAAGATATTTATATTTTTGATTGAAAAACACTCAATAAATACCTATCATAAGATATATATCAAAACTGATGGAGTAGCCCTATGACTACCGCAAAAGTTTTTATGACAGGTCGCAGCCAAGCTATTCGCTTACCCAAAGAATTTCGCTTTGAAGGCAAAGAAGTTGAAATCTTCCGCCGTGGTGACGAAGTCATATTGCGTGAAAAACCGGTCACAGCAGATCAATTATTTAAAGTTTTGGCACAAATGCCAGACGACTTTTATGCAGAAACAAGAGTGGATGAACCACCGCAAGAACGAGAAGAGTTCTAATGCCAACACAATATTTATTAGATACCAATATTTGTATTTATATCACCAAGCATCAACCCGAAATTGTACGTCAGCATTTTGAAAAACATTTACCTGACGGCAATATTTTTATTTCAGTGATTACTTTAGGTGAACTTCGCTTTGGTGCGGAAAAAAGCCAATGGAAAGACAAAGCTTTCAAAGTTATCGATGAATTAACTTCAATCATTCCTGTTATAGAGTTAGATGAACACACCGCCGTACACTATGCTCAAATTCGAAAACAGTTAGCGCTTCAGGGGAAAATGATTGGCAATAACGATTTATGGCTAGCTGCGCATGCACGATCAAATAATTGGGTCATGGTCACAAACAATGAAAAAGAATTTCTGCGTGTAGACGAACTACAAGTAGAAAACTGGCTCAGCAAATCGCTGTAAACCCACCAAAATTTCCATTCGAAATTATGCTTTGCCTAAATGCCATTATCAATTGTCGAAATGACCAATAGACATTCATCACAAGAGAGTTATACTGAATCTACCATTTCTAAAAACACATGGAGAACAAAAATGGTTACTGCTGGTCAAAAACCCGGAACAGGCTTCTATTTTTGTGTTCAATGCGGACACCGCGTCTACTTAGAAATTGGTACTGATCGTTTACCACCGTGTACCAAATGCCAAGGCAATCAATTTAACAATAAGAATGCCTAAGCTGCAAAACACTAACAGTTATCCGCTGTTTAGAAAGAAAAGCCCTATCACTCGATAGGGCTTTTTGCTAACGTATAACACAGCATATATAAAAACAAATTGTACGTTTAACCGTTCGGAGAAGCCCATGGAAACAATATTAGGACTGTGTATCGGTATTGGCTTAAGTGCTGCCTGTGGCTTCCGTGTCTTTGTACCTTTATTGGCGATGAGTGTTGCTTCCATTTTAGGACTATTCGAACCAATGAAAGGATTCGAATGGTTGTCTATGCCTGCAGTATGTATCGGCTTAGCAATTGCGACGGTTTGTGAAATCGCCGCATACTATATTCCTTGGGTAGATAATGCCCTCGACACCATTTCAACACCTGCAGCCATGATTGCAGGGACCATCGCTACAATGGCAGTAAGCTCAGGTGAAATGTCACAGTTTGCCAGTTGGGCGGCAGCAATTATCGTGGGTGGTGGTACAGCAACAGCAGTGCAAATGAGTACCGTCGCTGCACGTGGCGTATCTACCGCAACCACAGGTGGTGTTGCAAATCCAATCTTATCTACAGGGGAATGGATTGGTGCTGCAGTCTTGTCAGTATTGGCCTTTTTAGTCCCATTTTTCGTGGTGATCTTAGTGATTGCAATCGTGATCTGGTTGGTTCGCCGCATACGCCAAAAACGAACTGTACAGGTCGATACCCCTTTATAAACCAATCAATATTTCACTCTAAAATGAATCCATCTTTTAGAGTGGGTGATCTGCGTTTTGTTTAATAAATATAAAATTAAAAATCAGAAACTGAGTATTAGCAAAGTTTGATAAAGATTATAAAAATTATAAGAAGCGCTACTGATACACAGACCATCATACAGTTAGAGACAGTACTTTCGGTTGTGTGATTTGGACGCCGTATTTGTTGATGTCAGTTCGAGTGAAAAATACCTTTACTCAACATTCCAAGCACTTGGCTTAAGCGCAAAAAATGCAATCGAGCAATCAATCGCACCTATCCGTCCTAAAAGAGCACATCATTATGCGTTTAAGTCATCCAAGAGACGCCTAAAAAAATCTTTAAATTCGATTGATTTTTGAACAATAAAGGCATAATTTTAATATGTGATTATAAATCACATAATTTTTATATGGATTTATTAATCTTTTGAATTTTATAAAAAATAAAGAGGGGAATGGTAGATGATTAAATTTATAGTGGATGAAAATGCCTTATCGAATGGCTCGCATTTAATTCACAATGGCACGCAAGGATGCGTAGATATGCCGCAATTTGACCAGCAAATATTGATTGGTTATTTTGCCAATTTCGAACTCGCTTATAAGCGTGCGCGTATGAGCTGGCCAACAGAAAAAGTTGTTGGTTGCGATAAATGCTGTAATCAAAACTAGAAATTGAACATGCATTAACCTTGAAATAACGCTGTATATCCAAGAAAAATGGCGCAGAAATTGCTAACTAAAACAGGTAATCGCGTTATTTATAGGATATGCAGCATGACCACAGAAACCATCCGTTCTACAAAATATCCAGCACAGGCACATACCTATGCAGCATGGCCTTTGATCCTGATCATCATTGGTGGTGCGATTGGACTGGTATATGCTGTGATTGCTTATCTGATCAATCTCAAAATATATGCATCAGACCTCAGTCCAATGAATAAAATTTTGGCCAATTTACTTTGTGGCATGGCGGCATATAGTGGTTGGTGGTTTAGCGCACAGTGGGTACAAAGCTATTTAGCTCAATGACCAATCATGCGTTGAAAAGATCAACCCTAATATCTGCAGAACATGGATAGGCTTAGAGCTCTACTCAAAGGGCGGAGTTTTGTATGAAGTTAAGGGATGAATGTTCAGCGGCGATATATTTTTAAATTTGACGCTGTGTTTGGACGTTTTGTCTGTTGTAAAAGAAAATTTTCTTATAATTGGGCAAATCTGCAGATAAAAAACGCTGAAATGAGCTGAAAAGATAAAATATCCTGCTAAACCTAAAATGGCTGAAAAAATTTGCTGAATTTGCAGAAAATTAGAAAAACTTAGGAAATTAATCCCGATCCTCTTTGGTTAAAGTATATCTCAAGGGTGTGATAGAGATTGAAAAGAGTAGCATGCTGTCAGTGGTGCAAAACACGTGTACAGTACTCACCCAAAAGGTCTCGATTCAGCTTAGGACGCTATAAACCAGAAGTTTATAGGCTATAAGATCATGACTTACAAAGTGATGATAGTTGAAGTAAACAACATTGTTTTCTCTTATACCACCCCAAAAATTTAAGCCAAAATAAAAAAGAATAATGAATCATTACTCCTTTAATCTGCACAAAACAAACCACACCAGTGAAATCAGCACAAGCTCAAAGATCGTCAGGCATCTCTCTTAAAAATAGTCCAAATCTAAGCGGAAATTTAAAAGCAATATTCAATTGCTCGAAAGGGGCATAAACTAAGGATAAAAATACGCTTAGGAGATTTGCCATGAACTTGAGTCATTTAAGCGATTTCTTGCTGTATAGCTTAGTGATTAACTATCTGATTTTAATCATTTGGTTTGTGGTATTTGTCTTTGCTAAAGATTGGATGAAACGCCTGCATGGGCAGTGGTTTAAGTTGAGCGATCAGCAGTTTGACGCTATTCATTATGGTGGAATGGCTGTCTATAAAATTGGTATTTTACTTTTGAATTTAACCCCCTACATTGCATTGCACTATCTAAAATAAGCTTAAATCATAAAAAATATTGGGTGTAAAAGCACAAGCTGCTTGCATTAAATTTAGGCAAAACAGTATGCTCAAAAGAACATAAAATTCAATTGGGCAAGGCAAGAATGAACGGGAAAGTAGAATGCCGTACTTGTTTGGTGTGCAAAAAAAGTTTCCCACTGAAAAATATGATTCCAATGGGAACCGTGCGTAAAGTCATTACAGAAGAAATTGCTCAGGATTTTCCTGAATCTGGTGCTCAGGACTATATATGCCAAACTGATTTAACCAAATACCGTATGCAGTATGTGCAGTCAATTCTGAACTCCGAACAAGGCGAAGTCTCCAATTTAGAATATGAGGTGCTGAACAGCATGCAGCAGCATGATCTGATTAGCAAAAATGTTGAAGAAAAGCTGGATCAGTAGTGGAGTTTTGGCGAAAGGCTAGCGGATAAAATTGCAACATTTGGCGGTAGCTGGGCATTTCTTATTTGTTTTACATTGTTTTTAGCGGTGTGGATTTTAGTCAATACTGTGGTGATGGTGAAGCATCCTGCTGATCCTTATCCTTTTATTTTGCTGAATTTGATGTTGTCTTGCCTCGCTGCCATACAAGCGCCCATTATTATGATGAGCCAGAACCGTCAAGAAGCTAAAGACCGCATGCGTTCGGAGAATGATTATCAGGTGAATTTAAAAGCTGAATTAGAAATTCGCCATTTACATGAAAAGATAGATCATTTGTTGATGCATCAATGGGATCGTCTTGCCAAGATTCAGGAAATTCAGCTGGATTTGCTGTCTGAAATGAGTAAAAAGAAGTAATAGTTTGCTTTGAACAGCATAAATAATTGTTGTTTGAGTACTAAGTTGTGGCGGAAATTCTCGGAAAAAGTCATTTATAAGATGGAAAAAATGCTAAAAAATGATACAAGGAGAAAATATTTTCAATATATCTTTAAATGTGAAAAATATTTTTAAAATAAGCCAAAAACAGTAATTTTCAGGGAAACAATCCCTCTTCGATATCACTACTATATATCTCAAGGGTGTTACAGAGATTGAAAAGAGTAGCATGCTGTCAGTGGTGCAAAACACGTGTACAGTACTCACCCAAAAGGTCTCGATTCAGCTTAGGACGCTATAAACCAGAAGTTTATAGGCTATAAGATCATGACTTACAAAGTGATGATAGTTGAAGTAAACAACACTGTTTTCTCTTACACCCTAAAAAATTTTAAAGAATTCAATCGAATAATAAATCCTTCCATCTTTTTCAAAATTCCAGACTTCGCATGTATTCCCAACAAACTTTGATCATTGCTGATGTAATAAATATCACGCAGAAGATAGCAAAATTAAGCAAACCTTTAGATTGTCCTTTACCACAAAGTTGTTATGCTTAACTATCTAAATTTTAAATAATTTTGTTATGGGTTATCTGGATCAATTGATACAGGATTGTCTGCAGGCACAGCAGACTAAAGCTGAGCGTATATTTGAGTTTTCAAGCTTTGATGATCTTGCTCAACATGCACTTTATATTTACGTGATAGAGCTAGTCGGTGGCGATATACAGCAGACATATCAGGACTATGCCGCATTTAAGGCATTGAAAACCCATGCCTGTGCCAAGTTAAATCAACCCAATCACATTTTGTATGTCGGATCATCACGGACAGGGATAAAGAGCCGTTTAAAACAACATTTAGGTCTTGGGCCTAAACAAACCTATGCCTTGCATTTGTCGCAGTGGTTTCAGGGCGAATATCGCATCACACTACATCAGTATCCATCAACCACGAGTTCAAGCATCTTACAATTACTGGAGGATGATTTGTCTCATTCATTAGCACCTGCCTTTGGTAAATTGGGGACCAATAATCGTTAGGGTAGAACCTGATCGGTCAAAGTCGATTGACAGCGAATTAGTCAGTTGTTATTTTGCCGACATTCTCCCAGTACACAGTCTGTCCATGCCTTTAGATCCCAACTTTGTCTATGCGCCGCCTCAAGGTCCTCTACGTATTTTGTATGAAGATGCAGACTTGGTTGTCATCGAAAAACCAGCGGAATTGTTGTCGGTTCCGGGACGTTTGCCTGAGCATCATGACAGTGCCTATCTTCGTGTTTTGGAGCAGTATCCTGCTGCAAAAATTACCCATCGTTTAGACATGGCAACATCAGGCATTTTGATGTTTGCGAAACACCGCGATGCAGAAGTGGCGGTGAGTAAAATGTTCCAAGCGAGGACGGTTCAAAAGCAATATGTGGCTTTGGTTCAAGGCAAACTCGAAGGTGAGGGTAGTGTTGAAGTGCCCCTCATTACGGACTGGGAAAATCGCCCACGACAGATGGTGCATTTTGAATTGGGCAAACCTTCAAAAACCTTGTATCAAGCCATCAGCTATGACGCAAGCAAGGATATTAGCCGAGTATTATTAACACCAGTGACTGGGCGTTCTCATCAGCTACGTGTACACATGATGCATATTGGGCACCCAATTACTGGGGATCAACTGTATCACCCGAATGCCAAACAGAGCTCACTCGGACGGATGGCTTTACATGCTTGCGATCTGGCATTTACCCAGCCCTTAACCCAACAAGCTGTTCATATTCATTGCGCGGCAGAATTTTAAAGCATATTCATGTGAATGCTCATTGTTCATAAAACCTGCTGTGTTGCATTGAAACTTTTAGGGTATGTAAAAAGCGCAGAATATCTACAGCTTTAAATTAGTTTTTCTGCTTAAAAATGAAACATGATATACGCCATATCCCCAATTCTGGGGATATATAAATAATTTAAATATCTCTATAAAGTGTGTGAAAAATTTAGAAAGATTGATATTAAATTTATTTGTATCTTTTAGTAAATAAATACCATTTCTAAAGTTTTATTATATTTTCTAATGAATATTGATTGATTATTTTTTAATATGAAAAATATTTTATTAAATTTATTTAAAACAGTATTTTAGTTAAATTGTGTGCAAGTGTGTATTTGGTCAGATAAATACATTTTTTTGCATTTATTCTGCTAATATGAAATAAATTATTGATTTTAATTTTTATAAATTAGGTTTGTTTTGGGGAATAAACTTAAATTATTGAAGCTTATTTTGAGGATTGGCAAATGATCAATATTGCTTTAATCGTCCTTATCATCCTATTAATTGTGGCTCTCCTTTTTGTTTATAACCGCAAATTGAAAAATGATAAAACCCTACGTTCACTGCAGGAAAACTTCGATCGTGCACGGTTAAAACTGGCTAAAACAGAGTCGCAACAAGATGAACTGAATTATGAAATCAGTCAATTACGCATTCAAAACAGTGGCTTAAAAATCCAAGTCGATAAAGTAGCGAAATATCAACATATTGTGGATATTGAACAATATGTTGAGTATCGAACTTTACAGGCAGATGGCTTGTTAGAAGTCACCAAGGCCAATGCAGATATCATGTTGAATGATATTCGCGCACAGATCGAACAAGTGCGTCAGTATTTGAGCAAATATCAAGAAAAAGCCAAATTACAAACGCAGGAACAAGCCCGTGCCGAGTTAAAGGGTTTATATAGCCAAGCGCTGGATCAACAGCATTTGGAAAATATCAACCGTGCTTTGGACAACAAAATACGGGGCTATCAGTCAGCGTTCTTTTTGCCTTTACAGAGTGTATTAGAACAGCTGATGGATGGCATGAATGAATCTGCGGCAAAGCAAAATTTGACTGCGGTGCGTTGCAAAATGATTGATGCGATGGAGCAGCAATCGACTGCAAACTGTAACTATGTCGATGAAGAGCGTCGTTTGGCTGCGATGCAACTATTTACATTGGTGTTTAATAGTCGTGCTGACTTGTATTTGGCCCAATTAAATACCGAAAACTTAGGTGAGCTATTGCAGGCTTTGGCGGATGATTTCACCTTGCTCAATGCGCATGGTGTACATTTTAGTCAGGCACGGGTACTCGACAGTTATCTACAATTACGCTTAGAAGAATTGAAAATGGCAGCTTTGGTTTTACATCTTAAAGAAACTCAGGCCCACATGGATGTTGTGGTTTAATTTGAATTGTTATCAGAAAGATCACTTCGGCGGTCTATTTCTGATTAAAGAGATTTAGCTAATGCAAATTGCAACAATTATCCGTTAATCTAAGTCAACAGAATAAAATTCATAAACGATAAGGGAAAGTACAATGACTCGTGATTTTAAACAATTTCCAGATGATGATAATGGCAATGTGCTGTGGCAGATGCAGCAAGATGGTGATGATTTATCTGTGCCGCACGAAATCGAATATTCAATTGCCTTTTCGAACGAAGCGCAGGCTGAACAGTGTGCATTGTATTTATTGAAAGAAGAGCAAAAAATTTCATTGTTCCAAGATGAAGAATCAGATCGCGTGGAATGGATTATCACGGTCTATGTTTATATGGAACCTGATTATGAAGATATCGTTGATTTAGAGCAGTGGTTTATTAAAATTGCGGAACAACATTCGGGCGAATATGATGGCTGGGGTTGTATGGCTTATATCTATGAAGATGATGATCTGGAAGAAGATGAAGCACAATTGAGCTAAGTCTCACTATTGCATCTTTAGCAACAAGAACCCAGTCTTTCAACTGGGTTTTTTATTATTTAAATTTTAGAGAAATTGTGTAAAATTTTGATTTTTCAATATTTTTATAAAAAATCAATATGAATGCAGCTCACAAAACATAACACGGCATTGCGTTAAAGTGATGGGATCAATCTGTAGGATTCACTATAGTATTGAACAGCAATGACCTTTCTCGCATGTCTCAAAGCTGTTTCATTTAGAACGTTTCAGTGTGATAAAAATGGACGATAAAGCGAGGGTGAATGCATGTGGATGATTCAGTGAAAACAATGACACAAGGACATCATCATGAGCAATACTGTTCGATTACATCGTGTTTTTAGTGCGCCTGTAGAGCGCGTTTATCGTGCCTTTGTGGAGCCAGATGCTTTGGTGAAATGGATGGCACCGCATGGATTTACGGCCCATGTGGAGCATTCGGATGTGCGTGTAGGTGGCTCGTACCGCATGTCATTTCAAAATTTTTCAACGGGAACCACACACGCTTTTCATGGTGATTATCATGAAGTCGTGCCGAATCATTTACTGCGCTATACAGACCAATTTGATATGCCAGAGTTGGCCGGTCAAATCGAGGTCACTGTTGAGTTTAAAGCGGTATCAGTAGGAACCGAAGTGACGATTGTACAGGCAGGGTTGCCGAGCGTTATTCCACCTGATGCTTGTTATTTGGGTTGGCAGGAGTCTTTACAGTTACTGGCTTTTTTAGTAAATCCAGCGATCCCCGATGAATAATCTGAAGAATGATCGAAAAACTGCAAATAGATGAGGGAGGGCTTAATGACCGTACACATTAAACGTATTTATGATGAGATCAGCCCAGATGACGGTAAACGCATTTTGGTCGATCGCTTGTGGCCGCGTGGTATCAGGAAAGTGAGCGCAGCGCTAGATTTGTGGCCGAAGGCATTGACGCCATCGACAGATTTACGTCGTTGGTACCATCAAGACGAAGAAATGGTTTCTCGATGGGACGAGTTTAAGCAGCGCTATTTGCAAGAAATACAGCCCCATCAAGCCGAGTTAGAACAACTGCGCGAATGGGAAAAAGAGGAGCCTCTGACGTTACTCACCGCGGCCAAACATATGGATAAAAATCATGCGCATATCTTAAAAGCGTTGATATTAAACACCTCATTAGAGATCTAAAATTTAAACCTCTAAGTGCTGTAGCGTTGTGAAATTTACGACCTTCACAAGGTGATTAAACCATACGAAATTTATGGTTTTTAAGTTTATGAAATACATAAAAATGTTATATTAAGTTTTTATGGATTTTTGCATCCATCTTTTTTGAGGTCTATTATGTCTTTACCCAATTGTCCCCAATGTAATTCTGAATATACTTATAATGATGGCGATTTACTGATTTGTCCCGAATGTTCACATGAATGGCGTGAAGGCGAAAGCGCTGCAGATGAACAGGTGGTGATTAAAGATGCCAATGGCAATGTATTGAACGATGGTGACACGATTACTGTGGTGAAAGACCTTAAAATTAAAGGCTCATCTTCAGTGGTAAAAGTTGGCACCAAAGTTAAAAATATTCGTCTTTTAGCCGATGCGACTGATGGTCATGACATTGACTGTAAAATTGATGGTATCGGAGCAATGAAACTCAAATCTGAATACGTGAAAAAAGTTTAAGTTTCGTTTTTGTTCGCTCTAAAGCAGCCTTCAATCATCCTAAGCGAAGGCCACACTTGGCTTAGGATGTCTACTTAAACATGAAATTGATATCTAATCCGCTATAGATTTTACTTTTCAGCCTGCATAATAGACGCATTACAGGTTTGAAATGTCTTTACTATGCCGCATATTCATTTGGAATATTCCAATAACCTTGACGTCGAAGCTCGACCTTTACTTAAAGCGCTAAACGCTGCCTTATTTGAATCGGGTCATGTGAGTGCCATCAATGATATTAAGAGCCGTGCCGTAGCTCAGCAAGATTTTGTTGTGGGCTTGGATGAACACGCTCAACATGCGTATATGCATGCCAAAGTTTCATTATTGACGGGTCGAACGGTCGAAGTGCAAAAGCAAATTTCATTGTTGTTATTGGACGTGCTGAAACAACATGTCACAGCTTCAGTAGTAGAAGTGCAACTTTGTGTGGAAATTTTAGAAATGAATAAAGCGACGTATTCAAAGCAGATCGTGAGTTCTTAAGACATTCATTACATGCAGAAACGCGCATATATTTTGAAATACATCATGCTGTAAAAATGATGAAATCTGACTTCGGTCGGATTATTTTTTATTGGAATTATTTATTAAAAAATCCCTTTTTGATTAAATTTTGAGCTTTATACTGATCAAAAAAGACATTGAAAAATGTGACCGAGTTCATTTATATTCTGTAGATCAGGTTGAATTTCCAACAACAAATCCTGATCGAATAATAGATAAAACAATGAAAATGAAGGGGTAACCTATGTCGGGATGGTACGAGATCAGTCACTCTAATGATCAGCAGTTCCGTTTTGTTTTAAAAGCGGGTAACGGTGAAATCATTTTAACGAGTGAATTATATAAAGCGAAAGCATCAGCCCAAAACGGGATTGAGTCTGTACAAAAGAACAGTTCAGATGACAGTCGTTTTGAACGACTGACGGCCAAAAATGGCAAACCATATTTTAATTTGAAAGCGGCAAACCATCAAATTATTGGGACCAGCCAATTTTATGCCAGTGAGCAATCACGCGATAAAGGCATTGAATCAGTTAAAACCAATGGTGCAAGTACCCAAATTAAAGACCTAACGGCTTAAATTTGAAACAACCTGATCGAGACAGACTTAGCAGGATGAACAAAACCTGAAGGCTCGTCAAAATCACAAGATCAAAAGCAATATGGTTCTCAGATAAGCGCTGTTAGGTAGGATGCTATTCAATCTAGATCAGGCTTATTTGACGGTACATGGAAGTACCACAACTTCACTGGCTAGAGTGGTGAAAGATGAATAAGCAGAATCATATTTTGTATTATGGGCTCATTGCGATCTTGATCATCGTCGTGGGTTGGATGATTGCGTCTCCGTATTGGGTGCTTTACCAAATACGTCAAGCCTATGAGCACAATCAACCTGAAAAAATTGCTCAATATATCGATTTTTCGGCAGTCAAATCGAGTCTAAAACCACAAGTCGAAGACCTCATTCAACAGAAAACTGGGCTACAGCATTTACCTGAATTCGCCCAGTCTTGGGGTGGGCAGCTCAGCACAGTCCTGAGTGCAACGCTAGTCGACAGTCTGGTCAATCCAACCAGTATCATGCTGCTTTTACAAGGCAAAGCATTAAAAGAGTCGATCCAACTACCAGAAATAACCAAACTGACCAATCCGAGCATGATTAGCCCAGGGATTGAACTATTCACGCATGCTGAAAATAAGGTCGCAGAACAACCTTATGCGTCAACACTATCCAAAAATGACGAAACTGCAACCGCTGTTGCTTTAAAGCAAAGCCAGCCACTTGAACCCAAAGCCAGCTATAGCGCTTGGAATCGATTTGATCTGTATGTGCCGCTCCAAGGCCTAAGCGAAGAAAAATATACCGTATTTAGTATGCAACGCCGCGGTTGGAGCTGGAAGATCGTTAAAATTCAACTTCCAAACGCCGCCCAGAACAATGCTTCATAAAAAATAAAATAAATAGGTGCCAGAGATGCAAGATAAAATCAAAATAGTTGGTGACCAACAGGCCGCTGACGAAATTCTGCAATTTTTAGCCAATTGGGATGAGGTCATCTGCCAATTGAAAATTGAAAATATTGCTGAATCCTGCGCAGCAGATGTGTACTTTTTTGATGCCAGTTGTGAAATGCGTGGCTTAATGGCATATCAAAAAATGTGGGAATTTTATCGGGAGTATTTTCGTGAAGGCTTAAAGGTATTTAGGCGGGAATTGGTCATCCATGCAGATCCTGATATTGCCTTTCTGCACTGTTATTCCAAAATTGATGATAAGAGTGGAATACCAACGCCAGGGATCTCGTGGTGTCGTAATACCATTGGGATGAAAAAAACGCAGTCTCAATGGAAGATCGTTCATCAACATATTTCTGTTCCCGTGGATATTGTGACTCATCAAAGTAAAGTGATTACCTTTTAATTCCTCTCGAAACGCAGTATGAAAACAGAGCTATAAAGCTCTGTTTTTTTCTTTGCAAATCATTACATGAAATGCGTATGCAGCCCTAAAACTTCAGCCTAAATTAAAAAATAATGACCATCGTTCAGGATAAGAAAATGGATCATAAAAATAATAAATTAGCGCAAGAATTTGAATCATCACCATCAGGTCAAAAGCAAGGCTTGCAAGACCTGAACGCATCGAAGCAAATGCCCCCTGCAGATTTACATAAAGTGATTCGAATCACAGCAGGGTTTATCATCGGCAGTTTGCTGATTGCCGCCTTATATCTTGGCAAAGATATTTTTATTCCATTGGCACTCGCAATTTTATTGGCTTTTTTAGTTGATCCTTTGGTGATGAAACTCCGTGGTTGGGGACTACCACAGATGCCATCTATATTTATTGTGGTCGGTTTGGCTTTGGCGATTTTGTCCGGCGCAGCCTCATATTTGGGTTATCAACTGGGGCAATTAAGCCAAGAATTACCGCAATATCAGGGCACAATTCAAAAGAAAATGGATTCTATTCGTCAATTTGCACGCGGCCCAAGTGTTTGGGATGGCGCAAAAACCACCATAGATACCGTTGAAAATTCGATAGATGATGTGGTGCCAGAAGAGAAAAATCCTAAAGTGCAGCAAGTGAAAGTGGTGGGGCAACAACAAACCACGGCTGAAGCGGTCATGGCTTGGAGCGAGCGGGTGCTCAATCCCTTGGCAACTGCGGGTATTGTTTTTTTGTTTGTGATTCTGATTTTGGTCAATCGGAAAGATTTGCATGATCGTTTCCTTAAGCTGCTGGGCGGTAATTTAAATATTGGAACTGACGCACTCGATGAAGCGGCCAATCGTATCGGTAAATATTTACGTATGCAGCTGATGGTGAATGTGACCTACGGTATTCCGATGGCTTTGGGACTTTGGTTTATTGGGGTGCCGGCAGCAATTATGTGGGGAATAGTGGCGATTGTGATGCGCTTTGTTCCCTATGTCGGCCCGATGATTTCTGCGATTTTCCCCATTGCACTGGCTTTTGCGGTAGATCCCACATGGAATATGGTGCTGTGGACAGTCGGCTTAATCCTGCTCTTAGAGTTGGTCAGTAATAATATTATTGAGCCTTGGTTGTATGGGGAAAGTACTGGACTTTCAACTTTAGCCATTATTATTGCCGCCATGTTTTGGACGGCGGTGTGGGGGCCAATTGGTTTAATTTTATCGACGCCTTTAACCGCATGTTTATTGGTGCTTTCGAGCTATGTACCATCCTTAGGTTTTATTAAAACCCTGATCGGTAGTACGCCTGCATTGGAGCCGCATGAGCGCTTTTATCAGCGATTGGTCGCTGATGATGTGCAAGATGCCATGGATGTAGCACAGACTTTTATTGCTGAAAAGTTACCGAAAGATGCCACGGATGAAATCAAGGCACGTCGGGTCAATGCGTTTTATGCCAAAGTGGCGATTCCAGCCATACGGATTTTTTCGAGCGGACACAACACCGAGGCCAGTGCAGAGCATCGACTACGCTTACATCAAGGCTTAAAACTGTTTAATCATAGTTTTCAACGGGCATATCCAGTGGCACAGCAGGATCAGAAAGCAGCGGTGTTATGTATCAGCGCACGTTGGGAAATTGATGTTCAAGTATCGGCTATGTTGGCGCATGGGCTAAGTTTAAGCGGTATTCCGGCTCAGGCATTTAGCGACGTATTGATTCAAAATCAGCATCAAAGTATGGATGATATCCAAGAGGATATTCAGATCGTATGTATTTCGATTTTCCATACAGTACCAGAAGCTCAAATTCGCCTTTTAAGCCATGTTTTTAAGGCACAGTTTCCAGATATAAAACTGATTTTTGCACTGTGGAGCTGTGATGAGATATCCCAATTAGATGCGATCAAAGAAAATTTCACCGTCGATGCAGTGGTCAATAATATGAATGACTTGTTATTAACCATTGAAGCTTTTCAATTGAAGCATGGTGAATCTTGGTTGGATGAGCCTGATCCTAGCGTTGAAGCACAGCGCTTAAAAGCATTAGAAGAACTGAATGTTTTGGATGAGCGGAATTTACCGATTTATGAACAATATATTGAAGAAGCCCGACAAGCCTTCGATGTGAAATATGCACAAATTTCTTGGGTCAAGCAAGATTGGGTCTATACTCCAGGTAGCCCTTTGGCTAAGGCTACCGAGCAACCGATGCAGGTGCGCCAGTCGAAACAAGACTCAATCTGCAGCCATTTGGTATATCAAAATGAACGCTTGATTATTGAAGACTTACAACGTGACCCACGCTTTGCTCATTTACCTGAATTGATGCATAACCGCATTCGCTTTTATGCAGGCGTTGCACTTAGAGACCGTAATGGGGTGGCCTTGGGAAGTTTCTGTGTTTTAGATCGGCAGCCGAATCAAATGACCGATGATGATATGAGTCTTTTAAAAGGCCTAGCGGCAGATTTGATGAATACGCTCAGTGATGAAAATGCGAAACGAAAAAAATGTGAAGAGATACAGCAACTGAATGATTCATCTCTATAAATTTAAATCATGTAGCAGATCCATTTAAACTGGAGTTTCAGTGAAAAGCATTCTAAGATGGCTCTAATATAATTATTTTGAGCCAAAGACATGAACAAAAATAATGTCATCTGGCAACTTTTATTGGGCTACATTGCTGCATTGGGTTGTAGTGTGAGTTTTGCTCAAATTCAAGGAAATTATTTTTCACATAAGGATTGGGAAATCGCTTGTGATAATACGGGGACATGTCGCGTTGCAGGTTATCAAGCGGAAGGCAATCAGCCCGCTATTTCTGTGTTATTACAACGTGCTGCGGGAGCTCAAGCGCAAGTCAGCGCACGAGTAAAACTCGATCCTGAAACCTTCAATGCGGCAAATAAACCACTTCAACTTTACATTTTAGGTAAAAATCAGGGAACTGTGCAGCTTGATGCCAAAACCGCGGAGGGTCAGTTAAGTGCAGCTCAAACTCAAAAACTGATTCAAGCCTTACAAGCCAACCAACCAATTGTGTGGAAAGGCAACAACAAAACATGGTTATTGTCCGTGCAGGGCGCTAGTGCAGTTTTACTCCGTATGGATGATTTTCAAAAGCGCATAGGGACAAATTCGGCATTATTGCGTAAAGCCAATAACAGTTCGGTCAATGTACTCAAACCGAAAAGTATTCCGAAAGTGAATATTCAAAATTATAGTAAGGGCTTACAAACACGGTATGCCGTCAATGCGCCCACAGCCAAACAATTGTTTGGATTGATAAAGAAGAAAACGACAGTAGAAGATTGTCCTCAACTCTTTGATGCAAATTTCTTAGAGGATGATCGGGTCGTGGTGTTTCCAATCAATGGGAAAAATGCCTTGGTCGAAGTGCCATGTTGGCGTGGGGCATATAATAGTGGTAATGGCTATTGGCTGATGGATCGAAATTTAAAGCAAATCAAACAATCCGTGACCTTTTCCGGAAGTGGTTTTAGCGAAGGGCAGATTTTCTCCAATCAACGTGGACGAGGCATTGGCGACTGTCATAGTACGGGGGAGTGGTCATGGAATGGTCAGCGTTTTATCCAAACCTATATGGCAAAAACCACACAGTGCAAAGGATTTGCTGGTGGTGCGTGGGAAATTCCAACCTTGGTCTATCGCGTTCAACTCGACTCTTAATTTGAAAAAGCCCTGATATTCAGGGCTTTAAATGATATAGCGTTTTATTCTATGGGGTTTAAATAAATAACCGAGTACTTTAAAAACGTTTTGGTATTTTTTGTCCACCGACAACCGGTGATTCAGCGATTTTCAACACACCAAATAACCATGTTTCGGCATGATGAACAGCCGTTTTGAGCTCATCACCTAAGGCTAAACGCCCTGCAATAAAACTCGCCAATGAACAGCCCGAACCATGATATTCCCCATCCAGTCGTGGACAACGGGTTTCAGAGACTAATTCACCCTGAACATATAACGAGTTTTGAATATAGTCAGGCGTATTTTCATGCCCACCTTTTACTAATACCGCTTGAGCACCCATCGCAAAAAGTTGCGCAGTTGCTTTAGAAATATCCTCTTCACCTGTGAGCGCACGTAATTCTACGGTATTGGGTGTAAGCACAGTGGCAAGTGGAATTAGTTCTGCAAAGGCTTTGACCAACGTTGCTTGATCGCCCAAAGAGCCACCACTATTGGCAACTAAAACGGGGTCGAGAACATAGTGATATTCGGGATGTTCACGTAAAAACTCAGCGAGAGCCGCGATATTTTCAGTCGTTCCTAACATTCCTGATTTTACACAGCGAATAGGGAGGTCACCGACGACGGCATGTGCTTGAGCCAGCAATAACTCACGAGAGGTTGCTTCAAACGAATACACTTGTTGTGAGTTTTGAACGGTTAATGCTGTACACGCAATGGCAGCATGTGCGCCACTTTGACCAATGGCTTCAATGTCCGCTTGCAGTCCTGCACCACCTGAAGGGTCAAGACCTGAAAAGCACAGTACAGTAGGGCGCACAATGATGTCCTTATTACACAAAATTTGCGATAGTATAGGCAACTTTGAGCGAACACTCGATAGTATTTTTGCAGAAGTGAATGGATAAGGTAAAAGCTGTGATTAAGAATATATTGATCGATCTCGATGGAACATTAACAGATCCAAAAGTTGGCATTACCACTTCAGCACGCTATGGACTGGCGAAAATTGGACATCCCATTTCGGATGAGACCAATATCGATTGGATCATTGGACCACCTTTGAAAGCCTCTTTGGCCGAAATCCTCAATGTCGATGTGCATAATGTACTTGCAGATCAGGCTTTACTTGGCTATCGCGAGCGCTTTGCCGTTACCGGTTTATTTGAAAATAAAGTGTATCCTGCGGTTGCCGAAACTCTAGCAACTTTACAACAGCAAGGCTTTCACTTGTACGTCGCTACAGCAAAGCCGACGGTCTATGCCCGCCAAATTTTAGAACATTTTGATTTGGCACAATATTTTACTGTGATCTATGGCAGTGAACTGAACGGTGAGCGCACCAACAAAGGCGATTTAATTGAATACATTTTGCAGCAAGAACAGTTGGATGCGAAGGAATGTGTGATGGTGGGAGACCGTGAGTACGATATTTTAGGCGCACGCCGTAATGCAGTGCAGAGTATTGCTGTGAGCTATGGTTATGGTAGTGCAGAAGAAATTCAAACGGCTGCACCGGCACTGGTGATTGATCGTTTTAACGATTTGATTTCGAGTATTGAGCAATTGCAGCAGCAGAAAGTGTCGTAGTTGCACCTAATCAAGAGAATGATGCTGATTATTTAAAGATAATCAGCAAAATCAGAAAAATCAGCCCACAGAAAAACCATTTGAGCAAAGGTGACTCATCATTTTTGATGGTTTCTGCTTCGAGTGCGATGCCATGTTTATCGTAGACAAATACAAAATGTGCATTTGCGCTTAGAGCCATTTCTTGAATGGCTTGTAGCTCGAGTGCGCTGACTTCTTCACTTAAGCGTTCTTTTAACTGAATAAAAATAACCGGCTGTCCAAACTCATACCACTTGAAGTGGATCTGTTGTATGAGTTGGTTGAAGCACTGTTCTGCAACATGATAGTTTCGGACAAAACTTCCACGTTCTATAAAAGCCAGAGGGCAGTTTTGTTCAGCTACAATTTGATGATCACGCGTTAAAACTTGCATTTGATCATAATGAATCTGTACCCAAACTGCGTCAGGAAAAGACGCTAATTTTTCTTCTAACATTACTTTTAGGTTTCATTATTATTTTAGTGGATAGCAGTATGTCATTAAAATTTAGAGAAAAATATAGCTGAGATATAAAAAACACATCGATCTATCGAGTTTTTATCTTAAAACGTCTTTCGCAGTTTTGTCACTTTGAATTTTTAACTTCTACAATTGAAATATCTAAAGCTTAAGTAGGTTTTTAAAACCATTATCCTTTTTCTAGAAAACTGTTTCTCATCTGATTTATGTAATCGATCTTGTAACTGTTTCAGGCTTTTGAAAAAATTCAGACAGAAAAAAATAAAGCTGAATGCTATGTCCAAATCATTTTTATTCCCTAGTCAGTGGCTCAAACCTTTGCACCCACGTGATCCACATGAGCATCATCGTGTCGCGACCTCTTTAGAATTGCTTTTTGACTTGATCTTTGTCGTTGCGATCGCAACAGCAGGGCAGCAACTGCATCATGCCATTGTTGAAAATCATTTGGCTCAGGGTTTAACGCTGTATGGCATGGTGTTTTTTGCCTTGTGGTGGGCGTGGATGAACTTTAGTTGGTTTGCTTCGGCGTATGATAATGATGATGCGCTCTATCGAATCTTAACTTTCGTACAGATCATTGGTTCTTTGGTCATTGCTGCAGGTATTCCAAGCGCTTTTCAAAAGCAGGATTTTGACGTAATTGTGATTGGTTATGCCATTATGCGTCTGGGCTTAGTTACGCAGTGGTTTCGCGTTGCAAAGCATGATCTGTCCCGTCGGAAAACAGCATTACGCTATGCGTTTGGAATCATACTGGTACAAGTGGGGTGGCTGTTCTTTCATTTTTCACCGCTGCATTTCACCGTTTATCTTTTCATTTTGCTCGCAATTGCTGAACTGTCTGTGCCAGTTTTTGCAGAAGCTGCAAGCCGTACACCTTGGCATGCGCATCATATTGCAGAGCGATATTCACTGCTCACCATTATCGTTTTAGGCGAATCTATTGTCGGATGCTCGATTGCTATAACCGATGCATTAACAAATCAGCGTTTTAGTACTGAACTGATCTTTTTGATGGTAGGCGGCCTGATGATGATGTTCACCATGTGGTGGTCTTATTTTGATACCAGTATTGCAGAGCGTTTAAATAGCCGCAAAATGGCATTTACATGGGGCTATGGGCATTTCTTTGTCTTTATTAGTATTGCAGCGATTGGTGCTAGTTTAGCTGCGGCAGTCGATGTGGTTTCGCATGAGGCACTGATTAGTTCTGAAAAAGAAAGCTACTTTGTGGCGATCAGCCTTGTGATTTATACGACAAGTTTATATTTACTCCATGAATTGCATCATCAAAGTGGTTTTAGAAAACTTTTATATCCTTTAACCGTGGTGATTGTTTTGTGTATTCCGTTGTTTATCACACCCGCAGGTTATGCAATATTTGCGATGGCAGTGGTATATGCATTGAGGTTGATGTTTACAAAATGCTATTTGGCAAGATAAGTTAATGATATGATATTCATCAATAATTCGTTATATTGCTGATGAAAATAACGTCCAAGAATCATCAAATAAAGATAAAACATAGAGGATTATATGAAAGGGCAAATACTCGATTTTTCTGTTCAAAATAATACAGGCATCATCAGCGGAGATGATCAGAATCGTTATCAATTTTCTGGAAGCGATTGGAAAGGACAAACTGTTCCTGCTCGTGGACAATTTGTTGATTTTGAGACAAGTGGAATGGGTTACGCAACCGATATTTACTTAGTCGCTGTGCCGAATGCTTTAGGCACGCAATACGGTCAAAAGAGTCGAATTGTTGCTGCACTCTTAGCATTCTTCCTTGGTGGATTTGGTATCCATAAATTCTATTTGGGTCGTATTGGATGGGGGATTGTGTATCTACTATTCTGTTGGACCTTTATTCCATCCATTGTTGCTTTTATTGAATTTATTATTTATCTATGCACTTCAGATGAAGATTTTGCACGTAAATATGGCTAAATTTTTGTGTTAAAAGATAAGGCGCATTGTGCGCCTTATTTTATTGTTGCAGATCTCTAGCGGGTTGACCCCATTGGTTGTTCTCGGCTTTGGTGTCTGTAGCCCACCAGATAATCAGTGGGATGATCCCAATGATTGTGAGCATTAAAAGTTGCCACCAACCTGAACGTCCCGTGTCATGTAGTCGACGTGCGCCAACAGCTAAGCTAGGAATAAGTAAAACGATATTGGTAATATTTTCTAGCCAAGGTTCACTGCCAATAACGAGATCGCAAATAGAGGCAAGTATAGTGACCAATATACAAAATAGCCAAAAGAACCAGAACTCTTTACGTCGAGCACGTCCTTCAAATTCAGCAAACTTTTTCAGTGGTTTGAATGACCACGCGAAAAAGTCATAGTTTTCCTCTTCTTCACTGTAGTTTGCTCGCGTATTCGTGGAAAAACTTTGTTGGTGTAATGCAATATAGACTTGAATCGCTTGCCCACTTTCATCCAAAGCAAAATCAACCTGTTCTCCACGTGTAGGTGGTCTTTGACCGCGCCATTCATGACCAGCAAATTGATAGTGTTTTCCATCTTCAGCACTAATCACCCCAGTATTAGTTTGAATCGAAAAATCTAGTATTTGTCCTTTCATATTTTTCCTGAGTTAATGTGCTGTAGATAGGGTGGCTACATAAATAGTAGCCACGATTTTTTATTTATTTGGCAGGTTGTCCCCATTGGTTTACTTCAGGTTTGGTTTCTGTTGCAAGCCAAATTAGAACCAGAATTGGTCCAACGAGCGGAATCATTTGTATTAACCAATACCAACCAGATTTATTAATATCATGTAAACGACGTACTGCAACAGAAAGGGACGGAATAACCATTGCTAAGATGAAAATACCTGTGAATATTCCTTTGGTTCTAAGCACTGAATCGACAATCAGAGTAATAATCATTGCGATAAGATAGACCAATACAAAAAACCAATATTCTTTACGGCGTGCACGTCCAGTAAAGTTGGCATAATTTTTTAGACATTTGACAAACCAATCAATCATGTTGAATTTTGATTCAGCTTGGTCTTGGTTTGAAATTTTATCGAGTTGCTGTGAAATTTGTTGAATAGGATTACTGCTGCCAAGAGCATTGAATACTTGAACAGCTTGACCTTCTGGACTGATATCGAAATCTACATGATCGCCGCGTTTAGGTGAGTTCTGGCCACGCCATTCTGCACCTGTAAACTCATAACGGTTTTGATCATCTCCACTGATGATGCCTGAATTGGTTTGTACTGAATAATCTAATATCTGACCTTTCATTCTGTCCTCTTTTTTATGTGATTTTTATTAATTGATGTATTTTTATACCGTTTTATATTAGCAGAATATGAATTAAATTAAATGCATAGATTTGCTTGGGTGAATGAAATTCTTCATAAAAAAAGCGGAACACTTGGTTCCGCTTTTGATATTTCGCTGAAAAATTTATTACCAGCTTAACGCACCACCAGTTTGGTAATCCGTTACGCGAGTTTCAAAAAAGTTCTTCTCTTTACGTAAGTCCATCATTTCTGACATCCACTGGAATGGGTTATTCACACCTGCAAATTGTTCAGGTAAGCCCAATTGGCTTAAACGACGGTTACAGATGAACTTCAAGTATTCTTCCATCATGCCTGCGTTCATACCCAATACACCGCGTGGCATAGTGTCACGTGCATATTCGATTTCAAGCATTGTACCTTCAAGAATCATTTGAATGATTTCTTCTTGGAACTCAGCAGTCCATAGGTGAGGGTTCTCGATCTTGATTTGGTTGATCATGTCGATACCAAAGTTCAAGTGCATAGATTCATCACGTAAGATGTATTGGAATTGCTCAGCAACACCATTCATCTTGTTACGACGACCCATAGACAAGATTTGGCTGAAACCACAGTAGAAGAAGATACCTTCAAGTACGCAGTAGAACGCGATCAAGTTGCGAAGCAAGATTTGGTCGTTTTCAGGTGTACCTGTTTTGAACGTAGGATCACTTAAAGATTGTGTATATTTTAGACCCCATGCCGCTTTACGAGCCACTGAAGGAATTTCACGGTACATGTTGAAGACTTCGCCTTCGTCCATACCTAAAGATTCGATACAGTATTGGTAAGCGTGCGTGTGAATCGCTTCTTCAAATGATTGACGTAAGATGTACTGACGGCATTCAGGGTTGGTAATGTGACGGTAGATTGCAAGAACCAAGTTGTTTGCAACCAATGAATCCGCAGTCGAGAAGAAACCTAAAGAACGCATAACAATAGTACGCTCATCTTCGGTTAAGCCATTTTCAGACTTCCAAAGTGCGATGTCATGGTTCATGTTCACTTCTTGCGGCATCCAGTGGTTTGCACAACCGTCTAGATATTTTTGCCAAGCCCATTCGTATTTGAATGGTACAAGTTGGTTTAAGTCTGCGCGGCAGTTGATCATCGCTTTATCGTCAACTTGAACACGCTGAGCACCCATTTCTAGCTCTTCTAAGCCAGGTGCAACGTCTAGATTTTCTAGAGCGTTAGATGCTCTTGCCAACGGATCGGTTGGATCTGTTGGTCGATTTGTACTGGTTCGAGCGGGTTGTGCAGCTGCCAAATTCGGCGATGAGTGCTGTGCATTAGATACCACTTGCGAATCAGTCGTTTTTTGCGGTTCGACGGGCGCAGGCTGGTGAGCTTGTGCAGCTTGTTTCGGTTCATCATCTTCGAAATCGTCCCAACTTAGGATAGACATAACAGTTCTCTCTTCGTTGCTTTATATCTTTTATAGACATCCAGCGTCGCTGAGATGTCCTACTATACGCTCAATTTGTGTAAGCAAAATTAAGTTTTGTCGATCACTGCTCTAAAAGTGTTCGGTAGAGCAAATATCCCCACTACTTATTTTGATTACGCGATTTATATGCCTTAAACCAGAAATAGGCGATCGGGACATAAAAAGTCAAAATAAAGGAAACCACCAAAGCAATAAGCCCTAACTGATAGTTATGCGTCATATGTGGCATGGTGGTTTCCTTTTTTATTTATCTTCTTTGAATCCTCCCCAAACCCCTCCTTTAATAAAGGAGGGGCTTCACGTGAATTTAAATGCTTCACGGAAGTCCTCCTTTGCAAAAGGGGGACTTAGGGAGGATTTATTATTAAGCAACTACCTGGGTAGTTGGCTTAATGTCTTCAATATTTTGCTCATTCGTTTGGTTTATGGAAACAAATATTGCTACTGAGCAAGGAAGTAAGCATGTGAAGCAAAAGGTTTGAATTTCTTTACGTACAATGCGAACTTTCTTTTTAAATTCTTTGAGCTTTTTCGACATGTTCTTTTCCTCTAAGGGAATCAATCATAACGAATTAGCAATAAAGTGAGTTCTTATGCTAACCACTCATAAGAATCAACCATTGCTAATACCGCAATAATGAGAAAATCTCGGTTGATTCCTAAATGGGTTAACTTACTGACAAGCCTCACAATCAGGGTTGTCAATTGAACATGCCATTGGCACTGGAGCTGCTTGACCAAAACCTTCTTCTTCAGCAGCAACTTCAGCTTTAGGTTCTTCTTTCGCAACAGCAGTTACAGGTGCTGCAACAGTAGCAGGCTTAACCGCGTTCAATGCACCAGTGTTAATGGTTGATTTCTCAGCAGACGTCGCACCCAATGCACGTAGGTAGTAAGTGGTTTTTAGACCACGTAACCATGCCATTTTATACGTCATGTCGAGTTTCTTACCGTTTGCACCAGAGATGTAAAGGTTAAGAGACTGAGCTTGGTCGATCCATTTTTGACGACGTGATGCAGCATCAACAATCCAACGTGGTTCAACTTCGAACGCAGTCGCGAAGATTGCTTTAAGCTCTTCAGGAATACGTGCGATTTTTTGAACCGAACCTTCGAAGTGTTTCAGGTCGTTCACCATTACAGAATCCCAAAGACCGCGATCTTTTAACGCACGTACTAGGTACGGGTTGATCACTGTGAATTCACCAGAAAGGTTAGATTTCACATACAAGTTTTGGAAAGTTGGTTCGATTGATTGAGACACGCCACAAATGTTCGAAATGGTTGCAGTCGGTGCAATCGCCATCACGTTTGAGTTACGCATACCGTCTTTTTGAACTTTAGTACGTAAAGTATCCCAGTCCAAACGTGTTGTACGGTCAACTTCGAACATACGGTCAGGACGTGCTTTTTGTACGATATCTAAAGAGTCAATTGGCAAGATACCTTGATCCCAAAGTGAACCTTTAAATGTCTCGTAAGTACCACGTTCAAGTGCCAAGTCGCTAGACGTTTGGATTGCGTAGTAAGAAATCACTTCCATAGATTCGTCAGCGAACTCAACCGCAGCATCAGAACCATAAGCCAATTTCATTTCGTATAAAGCATCTTGGAAGCCCATGATACCCATACCCACTGGACGGTGTTTCAAGTTCGAGTTACGAGCTTGTGGAACAGCGTAGTAGTTGATGTCAATCACGTTATCGAGCATTCGAACAGCAGTTTTAACTGTACGAGCAAGCTTTTCACGATCTAACACACCACCTTGCACGTGTTGTACAAGGTTGATTGAACCTAAGTTACATACTGCGATTTCATCTTCGTTAGTGTTCAGCGTAATTTCTGTACACAAGTTAGAAGAGTGAACTACACCAACGTGTTGTTGTGGTGAACGTAAGTTACATACGTCTTTGAATGTGATCCAAGGGTGACCAGTTTCAAACAACATAGACAACATTTTGCGCCATAAGTCTTTCGCACGGACTTTCTTATGTAGCATGTTGGTTTCTTTCGCAATGCCTTCATAGTAAGCATAGCGTTCAGCAAATTCTGCACCTGTTAGGTCATGCAAATCAGGTGTTTCAGATGGTGTGAACAGAGTCCATTCAGCATCTTCGAATACACGTTGCATAAACAAGTCAGGAACCCAGTTCGCTGTGTTCATGTCGTGTGTACGACGACGGTCATCACCTGTGTTCTTACGAAGTTCTAGGAATTCTTCGATGTCCAAGTGCCAAGTTTCAAGGTATGCACATACTGCACCTTTACGTTTACCACCTTGGTTGACTGCAACAGCAGTATCGTTGGCAACTTTAAGGAACGGTACAACACCTTGTGACTTACCATTCGTACCTTTGATGTACGAGTTAAGCGCACGAACTGGCGTCCAGTCATTACCTAAACCACCCGCCCATTTAGACAACATTGCGTTATCACGCATTGCGCCATAAATGTTGTAAAGGTCATCTGAAATCGTTGTTAAGTAACAGCTAGATAACTGTGGACGTAAAGTACCAGAGTTAAATAGCGTAGGAGTAGACGCCATGTAATCGAAGCTAGACAATAAGTTATAGAATTCGATTGCACGTTCTTCACGATTTTCTTCGTTCAATGAAAGACCCATTGAAACACGCATGAAGAATAATTGTGGTAATTCGAAACGTACGCCATCTGAGTGGATGAAGTAACGGTCAAATAAAGTTTGTAGACCTAAATAAGTAAATTGGTTTGAGCGTTCTGGTTGAATCGCAGCAGCCAATTTTGCAAGGTCAAAGTTAAGTAGTTCTGGAGAAAGAAGATCAAGCTCGATACCTTTCTTCAAGAAAGTTTCTAAAGCGTCGCCTTCATTCGTGTCACTATCTAAACCTAAGAACTCTAACCCTGTAGCAACAAGGTCGTTACGCAATAAACGCGCAGTCACATATGTATAGTTTGGTTCTTGTTCGATACGTGTACGAGTAGCCATCATCATAGTTGTTGAGATGTCTGACTCTTTTACGCCGTTATAAAGGTTTTTTACAGTCTCATCGATAATCGCTCGAACATCGATGCCTTCTAAACCTTCAGCTGCTTTAACAATATTTGCCTCAAGTGCGCCAAGATCAAGCGGTTTAAGCTGACCGTTTGAACCTGTCACTTGTAAAGTAGGGTGGTGGTGAGCACCAGTTTGTTTACGAGCTTCGGCACGTTGTTCGCGGTAAATCACGTAAGAGCGAGCAACTTTTTGCTCACCTGTACGCATAAGCGCAAGTTCAACCTGATCCTGAATTTCTTCAATATGAATGGTACCGCCAGAAGGTAAACGACGGTTAAAGGTATTCAATACCATCTCAGTTAGTTGAGAGATACGGTCATGAATACGGCTGGAGTCAGCGCTTTGCTGGCCTTCAACGGCCAAGAACGCTTTACCAATCGCCACAGAGATTTTTTCTGCATCAAAAGGTGCAACGTCACCGGTGCGTTTAATCACCTGAATTTGACCAGGGGTTGAATTCGTTACGCTCATGCTAGCATAGCTCCATTTGTCATCTATTTTTATGTTAGGACCGTTTGAACTGGGCAATTTTTATGCCACAGTGTTTGAGGTTTAAACACAAGACCTAGTGGTTTAAAAATTTATTGAACACAAGATACGGGAAAATTCAGGGTATATCAATATTGACATTTTACTAAATGCTTTGAATATTTCTGGCAGAAATCCATCTCAAAAAATCCCTATTTTTTATCTTTGTTATATATGCCTTATCCGACAAGGGCATAGCATAGCAAACTCGAAAAAGAGTGCTTATAGATAACATTGTGGATAACTTCAGAAAGCCTAAAAAGTTGTGAATTAATCAGTCAGTTTTTATTCGATGAAAATGTATCCAAATTTATAATTGTTGGTATTGTGAGCAATAGGGCATGGAAATGATTGGTAAATACGGCTGCAAAAATGTAGCAGGTTAAAATTTATTACAAAATACGATATTGATGTATCAGTTTGGTGAATGCCATCTTGTTTACAATGTAAACGTGTGTATATTGCAAACTATGTTTAAGCGTATCTATCGGATTTCAAATAGGATACGCCCAATCAAATAAGGGGCAATCAATGAGCCAAGAAGAAAAGTTACCTAAAATTTTAATTGTTGAAGACGATGAGCGTCTTGCTCGTTTAACTCAAGAATACTTAATCCGTAACGGACTTGAAGTTGGGGTAGAACCAGACGGTAATCGTGCGATTCGCCGTATTATCGCTGAACAACCAGATATGGTATTACTCGACGTGATGCTTCCGGGTGCCGATGGTTTAACCATTTGTCGTGAAGTTCGTCCACACTACCATCAACCAATTTTAATGTTGACTGCACGTACCGAAGACATGGACCAAGTGTTGGGTCTAGAAATGGGTGCAGATGATTATGTTGCAAAACCTGTTCAACCTCGCGTTTTACTTGCGCGTATTCGTGCATTATTACGTCGTACAGACAAAGCACCAGAAGATGAAGTTGCACAGCGCATCGAATTTGATGATCTTGTAATTGATAATGGTGGTCGTTCTGTCACACTCAATAATGAGTTGGTTGACTTTACCAGTGCAGAATATGACCTTTTATGGTTGTTGGCATCTAATGCGGGTCGCATTCTTTCTCGTGAAGATATTTTTGAGCGTCTGCGTGGTATTGAATACGATGGTCAAGACCGTTCAATTGACGTGCGTATCTCGCGAATTCGTCCAAAAATTGGTGATGATCCAGAAAACCCGAAACGCATTAAGACCGTACGTAGTAAAGGTTATTTATTCGTAAAAGAAACCAACGGCATTTAATGTAAAATACCGTCCCTTAGTTTGGCAAAGTAGGACACTTTTACGTGTTTAAACACAGTATATTTTTGCGCGTTTATGCGGGGCTACTGATTTTAGTCTTTTTAGTCGCTACATTTGGCTATTTGCTGGTGCAAATCATAAACTACCAGCGCGCGCAAGAATATCGTGAATCGCTTACTGACGGTTTGGCTTTCATTATAAGTGAAGGTATTGCACGTCAGCCAAATGAACAACAAAAGTCAGATTGGGTGTCAGATGCATCTGATCTACTTGAGTTGCCTATTTATTATGTAAAAGCTAATCAGGTTGATTTAACCCGAGCGGAAACAAAACGTATAGAAGAGCGTAAAGCTGTAGTGCGTTGGGATGCACAAACGACGGCAGCCTATATTATTATTGGCTTAAAAGATGACCCTGCGCATCTGCTGTATATCAAAGCCGATAATATTTCAGAACGCCAAATGAAGGCGTTGCCTGTCTTTATACTGGATTATTTGGTTTATTACCCAGGTCAAGAAAAACAATATCTTGAAAAAATTCAGCATCATTTTTCATATCCAATTTCAATTCAAAATGTTCAGAGTTTACCTTTAGATTCTGAGCAAATCGGCCGATTACGCTTAGATCACAGCATTATTTTGTATCGTGACAGTGCGACGGAGCGCGGCACGACCATTTCGATTGTATCGCCAATTCCAAGTTCAACTTCAGAAGTCTTGGTCATGGGGCCGGTACCATTATTTAATTGGATGCCTTTCCAGTTGGCAGCCGGTATTACGCTACTAAGCTTATTTGTCTTGAGCTTGGGTGTTTATGGTCTATTGGTGCCGATGCAACGTAAGTTACGTGCTGTAAATTATGCGTTAAATAAAATGAAGGGCGGGGACTTATCTGTACGTCTGCCTGTCGAAAGTACCGATGAATTTGGTACCTTGGCATCGAGCTATAACTCAATGTCAGATCATATTGAACGTTTAATTGAAGCACAGCGTGAGTTGATGCGCGCGGTATCGCATGAACTGCGAACACCTGTGGCGCGGATTCGCTTTGGTGTAGAAATGATGGCGGATGAAGACGACTACGACTACCGTCAGCAGCAAGTTGAACAAATCGACAAAGATATCGAAGCTCTCAATACCTTGATTGATGAGATCATGACTTATGCCAAGCTCGAACAGGGCATGCCATCTTTAGAGTTTGAAGATGTCAGCTTGTTTGAAGTTTTAGATCAGGTCTTGATTGAAACCGAAGCCTTAAAGACTGGGAAAACTTTGGAATTGCAAGCACCACCGATTGGGGTGATTGTGGAAACCGAGCGTCGCTATTTACATCGCGTTGTACAAAACTTAGTGGGCAATGCAGTGCGTTATTGTGATGATAAAGTGCTGATCAGTGGTGGTGTGAATGATGAAGGTATGGCTTATATCTGTGTTGAAGATGATGGTCCCGGCATTCCAGAAGAAGATCGTAAGCGTATTTTTGATGCCTTTGCACGTTTAGATGATAGTCGTACCCGTGCTTCAGGGGGCTATGGTTTAGGTTTATCGATTGTTAGCCGTATTGCTTACTGGTTTGGTGGAACTGTTGGTATTGATGGAAGTCCAACATTGGGTGGGGCGCGTTTTACCATGACATGGCCTGCGACACGTTTTAAGAAAAATAAGCCGAAGCTAGATGGTAAAGAGCTTAGTGCCAATGAAAGCTAAACAGCCTAAGAAATCTAACTCAGCTGTATTTAGCGAGTGGTACATATAAAAAGCCATTCAATTTGAATGGCTTTTTTACATCAGGTTTTTATTTATTCGGTAATCGTTGCATCAGGTTCAATAATGGGTTTGCCATTTTTCAGAGCAGCAAGGGCATCTGCATTGAAATCGATGAGTAAAGAGTTGTTTTTAGCATCGATAGAATAATTGCTAATGAGTTTTTGGTCGCCGTTTAGGGTCTCAATTTTATATTCATCTACAATATTCATAATCCCGCTAAGGTTGGTGGTTGCAGAAGCTAAATCTTGACGTAATAACTCATAGATATCACGTAAATCAAAAATGGCATTTTGAGCATCAGGATGCTTATCTAAGTAGTTTTTAATATGGTGAATCACCAATTGCGCAGATAGAAAATAATCAGGTTTATGCGTAAATTCTAAAGTCATTATTGTCTCTCCGTTGTGATTGCTTTTTGTGTTTTAACTACAAATATCACACTCTTTATAGGTCGTGTCAAAGAATTGCAAAAAAGCCACAATAAGCTAAAAAAATGCCTTTTTACATAGAATCAATACAGCTCGGTTTTTATTTTAAGAACAGACCAAAATCAGAGGAGGTGAATAAACAAACAACAAAGTTGAGGTGGGGGAGTATTTATTTAATAAATGACACAGTTAATAAAAATGCGGCAAATTTGCTGTGTATGTTGAGAAATGAGGGGTTTGTTCATAAAACTGAACAGTCATAATTTTCTGATAAAATCACATAAATGTAATAATTAATAAAAAAATGCAATCTAATCTAATTAAGCGATTAATCCTAATTTTAAGGGAGTAAACCCAATTTAAATGCTGAAATGATTAAAAAATCATCCTAAAGACGAATACCGATAAGCTAGCAAGAAGCCTCCTCAATCAGGTACAATTGGCGGGATTAATTTTGTGTTTGGTGTATTTGAAGGCCAATACATACATTCTTTGTTAATAAATAGGCCTGCCAGGAGTTATCCCCGCATGAGTGCCATTACTCCATACGATTGGGCAATTATTGCCTTCGTGATCGGCGTTACATTCCTTTGCGTCTTTATGCTGACCGTCCCTTTACTCCTTGGGGGTAAATCATGGGGTCGTGCTAAGCAAGAGCAGTTTGAGTCAGGTGTAGTAGGTGCTGGTGGTGCACGTATTCGCTTGTCTGCGAAATTCTATTTAGTTGCAATTTTCTTCGTCGTGTTTGATATCGAAGCACTTTATCTATATGCATGGTCTACTTCTGTTCGGGAAGCAGGCTGGTTTGGTTTTACTACCGTGGTTATTTTTGTGGTCGATTTATTGATTGCTTTAATTTACGCGGTAAAAGTAGGTGCATTAGATTGGGCGCCTTCTGATAAGCGTAAAGCTGCAGGTAAAGCGTTGAAAATTGGTTCACCAAATATGGACATCGCAGAAATCACACGCTTTAACTCTATTGAAGAGTTGGTTATGGACCCTACAGGTCAAATTCCAGCGCAATCATCTGGTCGTGTGAAATCTAAGTCACCGACTGCATCATCTGACAAGGAGTAAGACGGGATGAAATATACATTAACCCGTGCGAATCCGGATGCTGATCAATATCCACTTCAAGAGCGTCAAATCGTTACCGATCCGCTTGAAGAAGAAGTGAATAAAAATGTGTTCATGACTCGTTTAGAGGATGTTGCACATACAGCAGTAAACTGGGGTCGTAAAAACTCAGTTTGGCCGTTCAACTTTGGTACATCTTGCTGCTACGTAGAGTATGCAACGACTTTAACAGGCGTGCATGACTTGTCACGTTTCGGTGCCGAGGTTATTCGTGCTTCACCACGTCAGGCTGACTTGATGATTGTTGCAGGTACATGCTTCATGAAAATGGCGCCTGTAATTCAACGTTTGTACGAGCAAATGCTTGAGCCTAAATGGGTAATCTCAATGGGCGCATGTGCAAACTCTGGTGGTATGTACGACATTTATTCAGTTGTACAAGGTGTGGATAAAATCATCCCTGTCGATGTGTATATCCCGGGTTGCCCACCACGTCCTGAAGCTTTAATTCAGGCATTGATGTTATTGCAAGACCAGATTCAACTTGAGCGCCGTCCTTTATCGGCCGTGATTGGTGATGATCTTAAGCCAGTGTATAAGCCAAAGATGATGCCAGAACGTGACCGTAAGAACGCACAGCGTATTGCAGTGAAAAACTTACGCTCAATGGATGAAATTAAATAATCACTGCGACGAAATATTGATACACCCGGACTGGGTGTAATTGTCGTTTTGATTGACTGAATTTGTATTAAATAGGAAGCCAAGCCAATGGCTGAAACTGACATTGCTATGCCAGAATCAACTCCAGTTGATTCCCGCCCTGCATTTGCAATTGTAGAAGAGCTCAAAACCAAATTTGGTGAGAACTTCTACGTGCAAACGACTTTTGAAGACTTTCCAACAGTCTGGGTTGAGCGCGCACGTGTACAAGAAGTTTTAATGTTCTTGCGTACGGTGTCACGTCCATACGTGATGCTGTTTGACTTGTCTGCGGTTGATGAGCGTTTACGTACACACCGCGATGGTCTGCCTGCATCTGACTTCACTGTGTTCTATCACTTGTTATCGTTAGAGCGTAACAGTGATATTCGTATCAAGGTTGCATTAGCTGAGAATGATGTAAACATTCCAACGGCAACCAATATTTGGCCGAATGCCAACTGGTACGAACGTGAAGCTTACGACATGTTTGGTATCAACTTCGAAGGGCATCCAATGCTCCGTCGTATCTTGTTGCCAACATATTGGGAAGGTCACCCGTTACGTAAAGAATATTCTGCACGTGCGACCGAATACACGCCTTATCGCCAAAACCAAGCGAAACAGGACTACGAACAAGAACATCTTCGTTTCGTACCTGAAGATTGGGGTATGAAGCGTGGGAACGATGATGAAGACTTCATGTTCCTAAACTTGGGTCCTAACCATCCATCTGCGCACGGTGCCTTCCGTGTGATCTTGCAGTTGGACGGTGAAGAAGTGAAAGACTGTGTACCTGACATCGGCTATCACCACCGTGGTGTGGAAAAAATGGCTGAGCGTCAAACATGGCACTCATTCATTCCGTATACAGACCGTGTTGACTACTTAGGTGGTTGTGCGCAAAACATGCCTTACGTTCTTGGCGTAGAGCAAATGGCAGGGATTACCGTTCCTGACCGTGCACAATGTATCCGTGTCATGATGTCTGAATTGTTCCGTATCAATAACCACTTGTTGTTCATTGGTACTGCGATTCAGGATGCCGGCGGTATGACCCCTGTATTCTATATGTTCGCTGACCGTCAAAAAATCTATGACGCGATCGAAGCGATCACGGGTTACCGTATGCACCCAGCATGGTTCCGTATCGGTGGTACAGCGCACGACTTGCCAAACAACTGGCAGCACCTCATTCGCGAAATCCTAGATTGGATGCCGAAGCGTATGAACGAGTACTACACTGCGGCACTGAAAAACTCAGTGTTTATCGGTCGTACCCGTAATGTTGCTCAGTATGATGCAAAATCAGCATTGGCTTGGGGTGTAACAGGTACAGGCCTACGTGCTACAGGTATCGACTTCGACGTTCGTAAATATCGTCCGTATAGCGGCTACGAAAACTACGACTTCGATGTGCCTTTAGAGTACGAAGGCGATGCTTATGCACGTGTTCTTGTTCACTTCCGTGAAATTGAAGAATCACTGAAAATCATCAAACAATGTTTAGACAACATGCCTTCTGGTGCATACAAAGCAGACCATCCATTGGCTGTTCCACCACCAAAAGATAAAACTTTACAAGACATCGAAACATTGATTACGCACTTCTTGAGCGTGTCATGGGGTCCTGTAATGCCAGCAGGCGAAAGCTCTGTAATGGCGGAAGTGGTAAAAGGTGCGTCGAACTACTACTTGACTTCAGACAAGTCAACGATGAGTTACCGTACACGTATCCGTACACCAACCTTCACGCACTTACAGCAAATGCCTTCTGTGATTAACGGCAGCTTAATGTCTGACTTAATCATTTATTTAGCGACAATTGACGTCGTAATGGCTGACGTGGATCGCTAAGGGGTAATCGCATTATGATGATTTTGACTGACAAAAAACCACGTGTGAACGTTGAAGGGATTTTAACTGCGGAAGAAATCCACGATATCGAACATCACATTGGTCACTATCCGTACCCACGCGCAGCATGTCTTGATGCGTTGAAGTGTGTACAACGCCGTAATGGCTGGGTAGATGATGCACAGATGAATGCTATTGCTCAATTGCTTAGCATGAGCCTTGCAGACCTAGAAGGTGTTGCTACTTTCTATAACCGTATTTACCGTCAACCAGTTGGTCGCCACGTAATTTTATTATGTGACTCGATTGCTTGCTTCTTGATGGGCGCGGAAACACTTGCTGAAGCATTCCAGCGTGAATTAGGCATTTCATTTGGTCAAACGACTGCAGATGGTCGCTTTACTTTATTGCCAATTTGCTGCCTAGGTAACTGTGACAAAGGTCCGACGTTAATGATTGACGAAGACACTCACGGTCTAGTTGAAGTGACTTCAATTAAACAGTTATTGGAGAAGTATGTATGAATACTGAACCAAAACCAATTTATGGCGACGGTAACCCAGAAACTCACCCATTAACTTGGCGTTTGAGCAAACAGGAACACGTACGCAGTGCAGATGATTACGAAGCACTTGAAGGTTATGCTGGCTTTAAGAAAGCTGTTGGCATGCAACCGAAAGAAGTGCTTGAAGTGATCAAAGCTGCGACTGTAAAAGGTCGTGGTGGTGCGGGCTTCCCAGCAGGGATCAAATGGTCGCTTATGGCACCAAATGATAACTCAGGTCCTCGTTACCTCATCTGTAATGCCGATGAAATGGAACCAGGTACCTTTAAAGACCGTCTGTTGATGGAAAAACTTCCTCATCAGTTGATTGAAGGTATGTTGATTGCTGCTTATACATTAGAAGCAACACAAGGTTATATCTTCATCCGTGGTGAATATATCGAAGCGGCTCAATACTTAAATGAAGCATTGGACCAAATTCGTGCCAAAGGTTACTTAGGCGAAAACATCCTAGGTACTGGTTGGAACTTTGAGTTACACGTGCATACCGGTGCGGGTCGTTATATCTGTGGTGAAGAAACTGCATTGATTAACTCGCTTGAAGGTCGCCGTGCGAACCCTCGTACTAAACCGCCATTCCCACAAGTTGCAGGTGCTTGGGGTCGTCCTACGATTGTTAACAACGTAGAGACTTACAACAACTTACCAGCAATTATGCTTCGTGGTCCTGAATGGTATATCGGTTTATCTGAAGGTAAGTCGAAAGATCCAGGTACTAAAATCTACGGTGCATCAGGTAAGGTAACTTTCCCAGGTCTTTGGGAACTTCCATTTGGTACAACTGCGCGTGAAGTGATTGAAGATCATGCCGGTGGTATGCGTGATGGTTTAAAACTCAAAGCATGGTTACCGGGTGGTGCTTCTACAGACTTCCTTGCTGCTGAACACATTGACCTTCCTATGGATGCTGAAAGCATCATGAAAGCAGGTTCACGTTTAGGTACGTGTTTGCTCATGGTGGTTGATGAAACTCAGTGTATGGTTTCTGCGACACGTAACTTAGAAGAATTCTTTGCGCGTGAATCTTGCGGTTGGTGTACACCATGCCGTGATGGCTTACCTTGGGCGGTTAAAGCGCTTAAAGCCTTGGAAGATGGCACAGGTAAGAAAGAAGATATCGATCACTTACAAGAACTTACTCGTAAGCTTTGGATTGGTAAAACTTTCTGTGCGCATGCTCCAGGTGCGATGGAACCGTTAATGGGCGCACTCAAACATTTCCGTGGCGAGTTTGAAGCTAAAGTCGTAAATGCGGCAGCTCAAACTAGCAACGTAGAACAAGCTTAAGGAATTCGACTATGGCTACAATTCATGTCGATGGAAAATCGTATGAAGTCAACGGCTCAGAGAACTTGCTACAAGCATGTCTTAGCCTTGGCATCGACATCCCATACTTTTGTTGGCATCCATCCTTAGGTTCTGTCGGTTCTTGCCGTCAATGTGCTGTGACTCAATACGCGAATCCTGAAGATACTCGCGGTCGTTTAGTTATGTCATGTATGACGCCTGCATCTGACAATACCTACATCTCGATTGAAGATAACGAAGCAAAGAATTTTCGTGCTTCTGTTGTTGAATTCTTGATGACCAACCACCCACACGACTGTCCAGTGTGTGAAGAGGGTGGTCACTGTCATTTACAAGATATGACTGTAATGACTCAGCATGACCGTCGTCGTTACCGCTTCACAAAACGTACGCATTACAACCAAGAGCTAGGCTCTTTCATTTCTCATGAAATGAACCGTTGTATCGCGTGCTACCGTTGTGTGCGTTACTACAAAGATTATGCGGGTGGTACGGACTTTGGTGTGTATGCAAACGCTTCGCGTGTTTACTTTGGTCGTCCAGAATCAGGTACTTTAGAATCTGAATTCTCTGGTAACTTGACTGAAGTTTGCCCAACAGGTGTATTCACAGATAAAACTCACTCTGAACGCTATAACCGTAAATGGGACATGCAGTATGCGCCAAGCGTATGCCAAGGCTGTTCTTCAGGTTGTAACATCTCTCCGGGTGAACGTTATGGCGAACTACGTCGTGTAGAAAACCGCTTTAACGGTGACGTGAACCAATACTTCCTTTGCGATAAAGGTCGTTTCGGTACAGGTTATGTGAACCGTGAAGATCGTCCACGTCAACCACAATTCCGTTCTGGTGCAAATGTGACTACAGTTTCTGTAGACCAAGCATTGGATACCGTAATTGAAAATATCCAAGGTAAAAAAGTATTGGGTATCGGTTCACCACGTGCGTCACTTGAATCAAACTTCGCACTTCGCGAACTTGTAGGTCAAGACAACTTCTCAACCGGTATGGCTCAAAAAGAGCAAAAACTTGTTGAACTTGCAGCTTCTATTATGCAAACCGAAGGTGTTTATAACCCTGGTATGCGTGAAATCGAAAGCTACGATGCTGTGTTGATTTTGGGTGAAGATCTGACTCAAACTGCGCCTCGTATGGCTCTATCTGTTCGCCAAGCTGCGAAAAATAAAGCTAAAGAAATGGCTGCAGAGCGCCGTACGCAAGAGTGGTTGGCTGAACCTGTACAACGTATTGCTCAAGATGCCAAATCTCCGATTTACATCCTTGCTGCAACTCAAACACGTTTAGCTGATGTTGCAACAGGTGAAGTTGTTGCATCACCTAACGACATTGCACGTTTAGGTTTTGCGGTCGCTGCTGCTGTCAAAGGTGAAGTGATCTTAGGTTTGGATGACGATGCAAAAGCATTTGCACAAACCATTGCTGACACTTTAAAAGCTGCGAAAAAACCACTCATCATCTCTGGTACAAGCTTGCAAGACGCATCAATCATGGAAGCTGCTGCACAAGTTGCACAGAACCTTGGTAATGCGGGCTTAACATTGACTGTTCCTGAAGTGAACTCAATGGGCTTAGCGATCTTTGGTGGTCAAAGCTTAGAACAAGCATTTGCACAAGATTACGATACCGTGATCGTGGTGGAAAATGACCTTTATCGTCGCTTACCAGCCGCGCAGGTGAATGCTGCACTTTCTGGTAAAGAAGTGATCGTACTTGATCATTCTGAAACTGAAACTGTGAAAAAAGCCAACATCGTACTTTCTGCTGCTTCATTTGCTGAAGGTGACGGTACTGTTGTCTCTCAAGAAGGCCGTGCACAACGTTTCTACCAAGTGTATGACCCAAGCTACTACAAACCTGAACTTGCGATCAAAGAATCTTGGCGCTGGTTACATGCCATTGAAACTGGCGTGAAAGGCAAAGCGATTTCTTGGACACTTCTTGATGATGTTATCGAGTCAGTAGCGAAAAACGTTCCTGCACTTGAAGCGATTCAAGACGTAGCACCAGATGCTGGCTTCCGTGTACATGGTCTGAAAGTGGCACGTGAACCACGTCGTTACTCAGGTCGTACAGCGATGCGCGCACCACTTTCTATTCATGAACCAAAACAACCAGTCGATAAAGACTCTGCGTTGACGTTCTCTATGGAAGGTTATGTAGGTAACCAAACTCCAGCTTCACTTGTACCATTTGCTTGGTCTGCAGGTTGGAACTCTCCACAAGCTTGGAACAAATTCCAAGACAACGTGGGTGGTCACTTAAAAGGTGGTGATGCAGGCGTTCGTTTATTCGATCGTTTAGCGAAACGTCCAGCACGTACTTTCGTTGCACCTGCACCTGTTGCGGTTAATGGTGAAAGCTTCCGTCTTGTACCGATGCATCACATCTTCGCTTCTGGTGAATTTACAGTGAAAACACCTGCGATGGAGTCGCGTATTCCTGAAGCAATGTTTGCTGTGGGTGAACAAGATGCAGCACGCTTAAATGTTCAAGATGGTCAACGTATCGCTGTGAAAGCAGGGGATGCTGAAATCGTCCTTCCAGTTCAAGTGATTGAATACTTACCTACAGGTTATATCGGTTACCCAGTGGGTCTAGCACCTACAGTATCGCTTGCAGAACCTGTTTCAGTCGCGGTAGGAGTGTAATTCATGGAACAAGAATTAATCCGTCAAACGCCGCTGTGGGCTGAAAACTGGCCAATCGCCTATTCAGTTCTTCAAGCAATTGTGATCTTACTGGTTGTGGTATTGATCGCTGCGTTGATGTCTTTTATTGAACGTCGTTTACTCGGCTTGTGGCAAGACCGTTACGGTCCGAACCGTGTAGGTCCGGGCGGTATGTTCCAGATTGTTGCCGACATGCTGAAAATCATGTTCAAAGAAGACTGGACACCAAAATTTGCTGACAAATTGACTTTCCGTATGGCTCCAGCAGTTGCGATGGCAACTGCGGTGCTATCGTTCATGGTTATTCCTGTTTCACCTTATCTAGGTGTTTCAGACATGAGCATCGGTCTATTGTTCTTTATGGCAATGGCTGGTATTGCGGTATACGCAGTATTGTTCGGTGGTTGGTCATCAAATAACAAATACGCATTACTTGGTGGTTTACGTTCTGCTGCTCAAACCATTTCTTATGAAGTGTTCTTGGGTATTTCACTAATGGGTGTGGTTGCGATTGCAGGCTCATTCAACATGCGTGAAATTGTTGAAGCTCAACGTGATGTTTGGTTTGTTATTCCTCAGTTCTTAGGTTTCTTGATCTTCGTGGTTGCGGGTGTTGCGGTAACTCACCGTCATCCATTTGACCAACCAGAAGCAGAACAAGAATTGGCGGAAGGTTACCATGTCGAATACGGCGGTATGAAATGGGGTATGTTCTTCGTTGCGGAATACGTCAACGTCGTATTGATCTCTGCATTAATCGTGACTTTATTCTTCGGTGGTTGGTTAGCGCCTTTCAACCTAGATATTCCATTCATTCCAGCTGCGTTCTGGTTCATTATTAAAACAGCATTCTTTGTAATGATGTTTGTCTTGGCTCGTGGTTCTTTAATGCGTCCACGTTATGACCAAGTTATGAACTTTGGTTGGAAAATTTGCTTGCCATTGGCGTTGGTTAACCTTCTGGTAACTGGTGCTGTGATTCTGATGAATCAGGCCTAAGACAGCAGGGAGAATAAAATGTTTAAATTTCTAGCTGGATTTGGGTCAATTGTACGTTCGTTGTGGATGGTATTCTCACACGCGACACGTAAACGTGACACCATTTTATATCCAGAGGTTAAAGCGGAAGACATCGTACCACCACGTTTCCGTGGTCGTATCGTGTTAACGCGTGACCCTGATGGTGAAGAGCGCTGCGTTGCATGTAACCTTTGTGCGGTTGCATGTCCAGTCGGCTGTATTTCACTACAAAAAGCTGAAAAAGAAGATGGTCGTTGGTATCCGGAATTTTTCCGTATCAACTTCTCACGTTGTATTTTCTGCGGTATGTGTGAAGAAGCATGTCCTACGACTGCGATTCAAATGACACCTGACTTTGAGTTAGGTGAGTATGTTCGTCAGGACTTAGTATATGAGAAAGAAAACCTTCTTATCTCAGGTCCTGGTAAATACCCAGACTATAACTTCTACCGCGTAACAGGTATGGCTGTTGCTGGTAAAGATAAAGGTCAGGCTCAACGCGAAAGCACACCAGTTGATGTACGGAGTCTATTACCATGATGTGGCCATTTTATTTGATGGCGCTTGTGGCCATCGTCTCTACCGTTCGTGTTGTAACTAACACGAACCCAGTACACGCTTTATTAAGCTTGATTATCTCTTTACTTGCAGTTGCAGGTATCTTCATGATCGTGGGTGCGCCGTTTGCCGGTGCCCTCGAAATTATCGTTTACGCTGGCGCAATCATGGTGCTATTCGTATTCGTCGTGATGATGCTGAATCTTGGTCAAAATACAGTTGAACAAGAAAGCAAATGGCTGACTTCTTCAGCGTGGGCATATCCTGCGTTGATGAGCTTTCTAATGGGTCTAATCCTTGTTTGGATGTTGAAGTCAGACTACACAACTGCAGGCACTGTCATGGGTGCTCAAGTTGTCGGTCCGAAAGAAGTGGGTACTTCACTCTTTACTCAGTACTTATTGCTGGTTGAAGTTGCTGCGATGTTATTGCTTGGCGCACTTGTCGCTGCATTCCATCTTGGCAAACGTGAGCCAGGTGCAGAAGAGGACAAAGAATAATGGGCAACATCCCTTTAGAACATGGTTTGATCGTTGCAACCATTCTTTTTGCACTGGGTTTTTACGGTGTGATGGTTCGACGCAACCTACTATTTATTTTAATGAGCCTTGAAATCATGATGAACGCTGCTGCTTTAGCGTTCGTTTTGGCAGGAAGCGCATGGGCACAGCCAGATGGTCAAGTGATGTTTATCTTGATCTTAACGCTTGCTGCAGCAGAGGCTTGTATCGGTCTTGCGATCGTCCTTCAGTTCTATCATCGCTTCCATCATCTGGATGTGGATGCTGCTAGTGAGATGCGCGGATGAGTTATTTATATTTAACAGTACTTTTCCCGCTAATTGGTTTTATCCTGTTGGCGGCAGGTCGTAAAAATCTTCCTGAATCAGTTGCTGCAATTATTGGTGCAGGTTCAGTTGGTCTTTCAGCTTTATTTGCATTAATTGCCGGTATCGATTTTGTTAATAATGGTTCAGTTGCAACAACTCAGCATCTTTGGACTTGGTTCAGTGCAGGTAACTTAGCACCGGGCTTCACGCTTCATTTAGATGGCTTATCATTATTGATGATGGGCATGATCACAGGTGTGGGTTTCTTAATTCACATCTTTGCAACATGGTACATGCGTGGCGAAGAAGACTTTGCACGTTTCTTCTCATACTTCAACCTATTCGTAGCAAGCATGCTGCTTTTAGTGTTGGGTGACAACTTAGCGTTGTTATTCCTCGGTTGGGAAGGTGTAGGTCTATGTTCATACCTATTGATTGGTTACTACTACCAAACACCTGCAAACGGTTTTGCTGCAATTAAAGCATTCACTGTGACACGTGTGGGTGACGTATTCTTACTGATCGCATTGTTCTTGATCTACCAACAATTCGGCACTTTAAACATTGCAGAAGTTGTAGCTGCTGCGCCAACAGTTTTGGTTCAGAGTTCTTCAATTGCGATTTGGACTGCATTGATGTTGTTCTTGGGTGCTGCAGGTAAATCTGCTCAGATCCCATTACAAACATGGTTAGCAGATGCGATGGCTGGTCCTACACCAGTATCTGCATTGATCCACGCAGCAACAATGGTAACAGCAGGTGTTTACCTATGTAGCCGTATGTTCAGCGTGTTTGAACAAGCGCCAGAAGTGATGATGTTCATCTCAATCACAGGTGCGGTGACATTGTTAGTTGCAGGCTTTGCTGCATTGGTACAAACAGACATCAAACGTATTCTTGCTTACTCAACTATGAGTCAGTTGGGTTATATGTTTATGGCTGTAGGTGCTGAAGCTTACCAAGCTGGTCTATTCCACATGCTGACTCACGCATTCTTCAAGGCATTATTATTCTTGTCTTCTGGTGCAGTGATTTTGGCTTACCATCACGAACAAAACATCTTCAAGATGGGTGGTCTATTCCACAAAAACAAATTCTTGTTTGCTTGTTTCGCGATTGGTGGCGGTGCATTGGCTGCGATTCCATTCATCACGATCGGCTTCTTCTCGAAAGATGCGATTCTTGGTGCGGTATGGGTGAAAGGTCAAGCGATTGCAGTTTATGACTGCTTGTACTGGACTGGTGTAGCAGGTGCGTTCTTAACTTCAATTTATACATTCCGTCTTATTTGGGTTGTATTCTTTGGTAAAGAAAACACGCCTTACCACGAAATCAAAGGTGTTACTTACTGGGGTCCATTGGCGATTCTTGCAGTGCTTTCAACTGGTTTAGCTTATGTATTAAAAGCACCAGTAACGAATATTTTAAATGCTGCACAAATCCCAGCGTTTAATATTCCAGAAGCACTAGAACACGGTATGCATAGCGCTGAATACACAGCTGTTGGTATTGCACTTGCAGGTCTTGCAGTTGGTGTGGTGTTATTTGCCTTTGCTTATGGTGCAGTGAAATCGTTCGCGAAAACTTCACTGGGCGCGGGTCTTGCAAATATCTGTCGTAATGCACTTGGTTTCGATGCTTTGTATAACATTGTTTTCGTTAAGCCTTATTTGCTACTGGCTAAAATCTTTGGTCGTGATCCAATTGACGGCTTATGGCTTGTATTGCCTGCACTTGTTAAAGGCGGTAATAGCTTTACAAGTTCACGTCAAACAGGTTCATTGCGTGAATACGCATCTAGTATGGCATTCGGTACGTTTGCATTACTATTGATCCTGGTCGTGATTCAGGTCGTGGGGAAATAAAATGGAAACTCCAAACAATTTAATTCTACCCGCTCTGATCCTTATTCCGTTCATTGCAGGTTTTGTATGCTGGCTTGTCGATAAACTCGACAAGCACTTACCACGCTATATTGCCTTAATTGGTATGCTATTAACGTTGGTGTTAACCGTCGTTTTATGGCAAAGCGGTACTTATAACTACGAGTTGGGTACACAAGCTCCACAGTGGGCTGCTCAATTTAACCTACCGTGGATTACCACTTTAGGGATTAACATTCACCTTGCGGTGGATGGTCTTTCACTGCTTATGGTGGGTTTAACTGCATTACTGGGTGTACTTGCGGTCGGCTGTTCATGGGGTGAGATTCAAAAGAACGTTGGTTTCTTCCACTTAAACCTACTTTGGTCTTTAGGTGGTGTGATCGGTGTATTCTTAGCGATTGACATGTTCCTATTCTTCTTCTTCTGGGAGATGATGCTAGTACCAATCTACTTCTTGATCGCACTTTGGGGTCATAAAGGGGCAGAAGGTAAGTCACGCGTTTACGCTGCAACTAAATTCTTTATCTATACTCAGGTTGCGGGTCTGATCATGTTGATCGGTATCTTGGGTCTAGTGGTTGTTGGCTTCCAACTTCACGGTCAAATCAGCTTTAACTATGACTTCTTGATGAGTGTTGCACACACTGTTGAGGCGAAAGCTCCAGCACTTGCGTATGCATTCATGATCTGTATGTTCATTGGTTTTGCGGTAAAACTTCCAGTTTTCCCTTTACACGGCTGGTTACCAGATGCACATGCGCAAGCACCTACAGCGGGTTCTGTCGACCTTGCAGGTATCTTGATTAAAACTGCGGCTTATGGTCTTTTACGTTTCGTTATTCCATTCTTCCCAGTAGCATCTGCTCAGTTTGCTGACATCGCGATCATTCTTGGTCTAATCGGTATTTTCTACGGTGCATGGTGTGCATTCCAACAAACAGACATGAAACGTCTGCTTGCGTACACATCTATTTCGCACATGGGCTTCGTACTTCTTGCTTTGTATGCAGGTAACATCCTGACATTCCAAGGCTTGATGATTATGATGCTGGCTCACGGTCTATCTTCTGCTGCATTGTTCATTATGTGTGGTCAGGTTTACGAACGTCTGCATACACGTGACATGCGTTTGATGGGCGGTATCCGTGGTCAGTTCCAATACCTTTCATTCTTCTTAATGTTCTTTGTTGCGGCACTTGTAGGTATTCCGGGTCTAGGTAACTTCATCGGTGAATTCCTGATCTTGATGGGTTCTTATGACAAGTTCCCTGTGTATACAATTTTTGCTGCAGTAAGCTTAGTATTTGCCGGTCTTTACGGTTTAATCCTGATCCACAAAGCGTTGTTTGGTACACCAAACGAAGAACAAAAACAGCATTACGCAAATCCGTTGAAAGACTTAAATGCGCGTGAAGTTGTGATTCTTTTAATCTGTGCTCTTGGTCTAGTATGGCTTGGTCTATTCCCACAAACGTTCCTTGATATTTCAAATTCAAGCATGGCGTGGATTGCAAATAGCTATATTCCAGTTCAAGAAGTCGTTGATGTTGTGCAGCAGATTGCTGTACAACCTGAAAATGTGGAGATGCAATAAGCCATGGACTTCACAATGTCATTTTCTGAGCTTATGCCATTAGCTCCTGTGATGATCGTGGCTTTAACTGCGATCGTCGTGATGTTGCTAATTGCAATCAAGCGTAACCACAATTTAGTTGCAACGACTTCCGTTATCGGTCTGAACCTTGCAGCCTTTTATATTATTTTTGTTTTCGTTGCAGGGCAGTATGCACCTGCAAACGTAATGAATTTGTTCATCGTAGATCCATTTACGATGTTGTACCAATTCGTGATTTTGATTGCAGCACTTGCTTGCTGCACATTGTCACATGCGTATATCGAAACCTATAAAGATAACCGTGAAGAACTTTATATCTTGATGCTGTGCTCTGTAACAGGTGCATTGTTAATGGTTGCAAGTTCGCACTATGCGTCTTTCTTTATCAGTCTTGAGTTAATGTCGATTCCTGTATACGGCCTATTGGCTTATACACACCAACGTTCACAGTCGCTTGAAGCGGGTGTGAAATATTTGGTGCTTTCAGCAACCGCTTCTGCGATGTTGTTGATGGGTATGGCTTATGTATATGCGTACACAGGTACAATGGCATTCGTTGCTGAACCAGGCAAAATGTTCACAACTTTCAGCCAACCGGGCGTAGTCCTTGGTCTTGCACTAATTGTCTTTGCTGTTGCATTTAAATTGTCTCTTGCGCCATTCCACAAATGGACACCAGACGTGTATGCCGGTGCGCCAGCGCCAATCGCGACATTCTTAGCGACTGTGGCTAAAGTGGCAATGATCGGTCTATTCGTTCGTTACTTCTTAGCTTCTGGCTTAATCCTTTCTGACAGCTTCATTACAATCGTGACCATTATTGCAGTATTGTCTATCCTTGCGGGTAACTTACTAGCAGTACGTCAAGTGAACTTGAAACGTATCCTTGCATATTCTTCAATCGCTCACTTTGGTTACTTACTTGTTGCGATTGTAAGTGCACGTAATACTGACTTTGTTCAAGTACAAGGCTTTGCAACATTTAGCAGCGTCAACGTTTATGTGATTACTTATGTATTAACAACGATTGGTGCGTTCGGTGTTGTGACACTGATGTCTAGCCCTTACAACAACAAAGACGAAGCAGGTAGTCTTGCTGAGTACCGTGGTTTGTTCTGGCGTCGTCCAGTGTTGACTGCAACACTCACTGTCATGATGTTATCTCTTGCAGGTATCCCATTAACAGCGGGCTTTATTGGTAAGTTCCTTGTGATCAAAACAGCAGTTGCTGGTGGTTCATGGTTCTTAGCTGCGATGGTTATCCTTGGTTCAGGTATCGGTTTGTACTACTACCTACGTGTGATGGTTGTGATGTACATGACTCCACCGGAAAACCCACGTATCGACGCTGTCGATCATTGGGGTCAAAAAGTGGGTGGTATTATGGTGCTTGGCGCAGCTGCTCTTGTGTTGTTGATCGGTGTATATCCAGATCCAATCATTGCAGTTTCTCAAGTGGCATACTTTGCGATCTCACCTGAATTACAACAGTTCATTTTTAGCTTAATTCAAAGTGGTTTTAACTAATGAATTAAGCAATTAATTTGCTTATTACAAAAAAGCCTCCTGTAAAGGGGGCTTTTTTATTTTTATCATTTGTTAAATAGCTTTATAATGGTTGAAATTTTATCTTAACCTTTTAGGTGTTCTCCCGTGGCTATCCATGAAATCCGTCATCCTCTTATTCGACATAAACTCGGCTTACTTCGTCGTGCAGATATTAGTACTAAAAACTTCCGTGAGCTTGCTCAAGAAGTGACTATGCTTCTGACTTATGAAGCAACGAAAGATTTACCAATGGTCGATCATGAAATTGATGGTTGGAATGGTAAAGTAACTGTAGATCGTATTGCCGGTAAAAAAATAACAGTCGTACCGATTTTACGTGCAGGTATTGGTATGTTGGATGGTTTCTTAAACCTGATTCCAAGTGCGAAAGTATCTGTATTGGGTTTAGAGCGTGATGAAGAAACTTTAGAAGCGCGTACTTACTACAAAAAATTAGTACCAGACGTACAAAACCGTTTAGCGATGATTATTGACCCAATGCTTGCAACGGGTTCATCGCTCGTTGCTGCTATTGACGTTCTAAAAGCCAGTGGTTGTAAAGATATTCGTGTCATGGTGCTTGTTGCAGCTCCAGAAGGCATTAAACGTGTGAATGAAGCTCACCCAGATGTGATCATTTACACAGCATCTGTAGACCAAGGTTTAAATGAAAACGGTTATATCGTTCCTGGTCTTGGCGATGCAGGCGATAAAATTTTCGGTTCAGTTCAAAAAGACTAATTTTTGCATCATGAACAGAAAAGGGGCTTTTATAGCCTCTTTTTTTATATACTAAAGACATTGGAATAAATGGAATAGGGTACTTTATGAAGTCCGAACAATATAAAGGTAAAGTGAAGCAGTACAATCCTGAAAAGGGCTTTGGCTTTCTTTCATGCGAAGAAGGTGATGTATTTTTCCATATCTCTGACTTTCCCGCAGATGGTGTCGAACCAAAACGTAATGATCGCGTGAAATTTAATGTGGTGGAAAATGGTGATCGTTATAAGGCCATTAACATTGAGCGTGAAGAAGACAAATCTGCAAAAGCTAAAAAATCTAAAGTCGTGGCAAATAACCAGTCGATTACTTCAGCATTGCTTTCAAATTTGCGTAAATAATGTAATTTTAAGATTTCTTTGAAATCGAAAGAGGTCTATAGGGCCTCTTTTTTTATTATCATAAGAGCATTAAAAGAAAAGATGATAGACAATTTTTATGTTTAAAGAGGGGAAAATCAAAAGCTATAACGTTGAGCGCGGCTTTGGATTTATACAACAAGATCAAGCAAAGGATTTATTTTTTCATATTCGTGATTTTCCTAGCCGACACATCGAACCACGTGTTGGAGAAAATCTCAAATACAGGATTGAAGCAGATCAAGGTAAATTTAAAGCTGTAAATATCATCCGTTTAGATTTGAAAAAAGAGCAGTCCACTCATGAACAGATAAATCCGTCATTTGAATCAATGCTAGATCGAGTAAACGATCAAGTTACTCCTCACGATATAGCCAAAGGCACAGTTTGGGGCAGTAAAATCATCAGTATTATTGGACTCATTGTGATTCTAGTTTTAGCTGTGGCCGTCTATAGTAAATATCAGCAGTACCAAGAACAGAAGCAACAACATTTACAACAGCTCATGCAAGAAAATGAAAACATCGTAAAAGAACAACGTAAAGCTCAGGGGGATTTACCCGATCGGGTGCTGTCTGAGCAAGGTGAAAAAAATCTATACGGAACAGCTTCAACGCAAGCTCAGTCTGTTGTTCAAGACACTGCGCAGGCACCTGCTTCAAGTGATTCGCCAAGGGCAGTAGAAAAAGCTCAGTTTAGTTGTGATGGACGACAGTATTGCAGTCAAATGCGCTCAAGAGATGAAGCTCAGTGGTTTATTAAGAATTGTCCAAACACGAAGATGGATGGTGATAATGACGGTATTGCTTGTGAGAATGATTCTAGGTGGTAATGGAAGCATTCACAAAAAAAGCGCCATTAGGCGCTTTTTTTATTTAGACAGATTTTTCACAAAATTGCATAAAGGCTTTGAGACCCGGTCCTTGGTATTTCTGACGATGTACCAACATGAATAATGGACGGGCAAGTTGCCAAAACGGCGTATCTAAAACCACCAATTGACCTTTTTCACGTAAAGGCTCAATTGCCAGTTTAGAAATACATGACATACCAAGACCACCTGCCACGATTTTTAGAATGGCTTCGTTATGACCCAAGGTTAAACGAATATTGGCATCTGGCAGGTCTTTTAAAATTGCGTTATCAAATACTTCACGTGTGCCTGAACCTTCTTCACGTAAGATCCATTCTACGTTATCAAAGTCAGCCGCAGTGAGTGCACGATCCAGCTTCGCTAAAGGGTGCTCAGGTGAACAGCACACAGCAAGTTCATCGTCACGCCAGTGAATACATTGCAGCTGTGGCAGATGACATGAACCTTCAATTAAGGCCAAATCCAACTGAAATTGGTTTACCGCTTCAATCATTTGGCGGGTATTGCCGACTTGAAGTTGTAAATGTGCTTGAGGCTGAATTTGTAGGAAATCTGCCATGAGGTCTGGCATCAAGTAGTCACTGATGGTTAGGGTCGCACCCAAACGCAGATCAATACTTTGTAGTTCGCCTTTCGCTGCTTGTTCAAAAGCTTCACAGCGCCCTAAAATTTCCAAAGCTTGTGGCAATAAAAAACGACCCAAGTCATTCAATTGCAAGCGTTTACCAAGTCGGTCAAACAGTGGAGCACCGAGACCATCTTCGAGGTCTGCCAATGCCATACTTGCTGCACTTTGAGTAAGTTTGACAGCATCACTGGCTTTGGTAACGGTACCTTCTTGAGCGACTGCTACAAAAACAGCCAACTGGCGTAAAGTCATGCGCATGAATCAGGCCTTAACATTTAAAAAATATTAATAAATTATGCTGTCATGCTAACATGAGCACAGTCTGTCACGCCACGTTCAAATCATGTCAATTGAAAAATTTAGCTTAGAAAAGGTTTTATCTGTACACCGTTGGACCAATACTTTGTTCAGTTTTACCATGACACGTCCTGCGCATTTTAAATTTACCGCTGGTCAGTTCGCACGAATCGGCTTGAAAGTGGGCGATGAATTGGTGGTTCGTGCCTATTCTGTGGTGTCGTCACCCTTTGATGAAACTTTAGAATTTTTCTCTATCGTCGTTCCAGATGGTGCTTTTACCTCGAATTTACAGCATCTACAAATGGGTGATGAGCTGTATTTAGAAAAAGTCCCTTATGGCTTCCTTACCTTGGCACGTTATCAGTTGCCATTGCCGAAGGACTTATGGCTGTTGGGGACAGGAACGGGTCTTGCACCATTTTTATCAATGCTACAAGACTTTGAAACGTGGTCTAAATACGAAAAAATTAATCTAGTCTACAGTGTGCGTACCGTATCAGAATTGGCTTATATCGAGCGTATTCAAGAAATCGCCGAGACCTTTGGTGAAGGGCATACGGGTTTTAAATTTATACCTATTGTGACACGTGATCCAAATGCACCGCTGCATGATCGTTTACCAGTTTTAATTGAAAATGGCGAGCTAGAACAGGCGGCGGGCTTAGCGTTTAATGTGGAAACGACGCATGTCATGTTGTGTGGTAATCCACAAATGGTTGATGACACCAAGGCAGCATTAAAGGCGCGCGGTTTGACCATGAACCGCCGTGGTGAAGGTAATATTGCTGTAGAAAACTATTGGTAAGGTGCCATGAAAAAAGCTCATCGATGGATGAGCTTTTTTATTTTCGGAAATTAAATAACTGATGTTATGCATGCAAAAGTAATTTTGCATTTTTAAAATGATTGTTAAGCCAATTCGACGGAGTCTTACATCAAGAGAATGAATAAAGGGATTAGCCTTCGGCTGGAGGTACTCTTACGAAGCACGCTTCTCATTAGGCAAAATGAGAAGCGTGCTTCGCAAGGAAACCATCTTGCGGTGCAATGCACCTCACCGACAAAACTCGTTCACTAGCGTCTAATTATCTAAAGTATCGCAAAAAAATTTTTGATTAGAAGAAGTCCTATCTCAAATACTTGCGGATGACGTTACCGCGTATCGTACTTTTATTTCAATCAAATTGCGCTTCTGATGTTACTGTGTAACATCAGTTAAATAAACGTTTTGATGTTAATGCAGAATTTTATTTAAGAACTGCTGCGCTCGTTCACCACGAGGGGCATTAAAGAAATCATCTTTACTGCAGTCTTCCATAATTTTTCCTTGATCCATAAAGATCACACGGTCCGCAACCTGACGCGCAAAGCCCATCTCATGGGTTACACACATCATGGTCATACCTTCTTTGGCAAGACCGACCATCACATCAAGCACTTCGTTAATCATCTCTGGATCAAGTGCCGAAGTCGGCTCATCAAACAACATGGCAATCGGGTCCATACTGAGCGCACGTGCAATCGCAACACGTTGTTGTTGTCCACCTGATAACTGTGCAGGGAATTTAGCGGCATGCGCACTTAAACCCACACGATCTAAATAAGCCAAGCCTTTTTTCTTGGCTTCGGCTTCTGATCGGCCCAAGACTTTAACCTGCGCAATGGTCAGGTTTTCTGTAATGGATAAATGTGGAAACAGTTCAAAGTGCTGGAACACCATACCAACACGACTACGCAATTTATTTAAATCGGTTTTTGGGTCATTAATGGAAATACCGTCGACCAAAATCGTACCGGCTTGAAAAGGCTCAAGTCCATTGACGGTTTTAATGAGTGTTGATTTACCAGAACCTGAAGGCCCACACACCACAACCACTTCACCTTGTTTAATTTGAGTCGTGCAATCGGTAAGCACTTGAAAATCTTTATACCATTTACTGACATTTTGGAGGTCAATCATCGTTTTTTGATCGGTCATACACTTAACCTCCGTTGTAATTTTTTAACTGCATAGGTGGCGATCATACTAATAGTGAAATACACCAAACCGGCAAACAGAATGTATTGAGTTAACAATGACATGAGGTCGCCTCGAACATAGTTGGTGCGGAAAAAGTCTAACAGTCCGATGGCATAAACCATGGTTGAATCTTGGAACAGAATGATGGTTTGCTGTAAAAGCAGTGGCGTCATTTTGCGAAAAGATTGCGGCAAAATAATTAAGCGCATTGCTTGGCTATAGCTCATACCGAGAGCATAAGCTGCAGAAGTTTGACCTTTAGGAATTGATTGAATCCCGGCACGGACAATCTCTGAAAAGTAAGCAGCTTCAAATAGCATGAAGGCCACGATACTCGAAACGAGGGCAGTATCAATCGTTAGATAGTTACCTGTGATCCCTGTGTAGATAAAGGGTACTGCAAAGTAGAACCACATCAGCACCAAGAGCAAAGGAATAGAACGAAAGAGGTTCACATAGCCTTTAGCAAAAATATTAAAAGCCTTAATCGAGGACAGGCGCATCAACGCCAATAAAGTCCCAATAAAGACACCACCAATGGTTGCCGTGATCACCACTTTGAGTGTGATGCTGAAACCATGCCATAGTGCAGGGCCAGACGCTTGGAGGTCTTGAATAAAAGAACTGAGCCATTCCATTATTTATCTCCTGCAATTAAGCCAGGAACGCGTAGGCGTTTTTCCAGAAAATTCATGAAACCAATTAAACAGATGTTGATCACGATGAAAATAATGGTGACGTAGGTATAAATTTCGATGGTGTTTTGCGTGTATTCACTGATGGTTTTCATCTGTGAAATGATTTCTGCAACACCGACCAAAGACGCAACTGAGGTGTTTTTGACACAGTTGGTCAACTCAGAGCTGAGAGGTGGCAAAATCGTGCGGAATGACTGCGGTAAGATCACATAGCGGTATAGTTGAGCCGTGCTAAATCCCATGGCATAACCTGCATTGGTTTGCCCCAAAGGAAGCGCTTCAATACCAGTCCTGACTTGCTCACAGACCCGTGCAGCTGTAAAAAGACCCAAGCCGACACTTGCGGAAATTAAGGCGGTCGTATTTGCCCCAAGGTCATTCATCCACCAGCTTTTAATCGCAGCAGGGAGGAAGTTAGGTACAACATAGAACCAAATAAACAGTTGAATCAATAAGGGTACATTTCGGAAAATAGTTACGTAGGCCGTACCAATACCTCGTGCTACAGGACTCGGTAGGGTACGCATAATACCCAAGATGCTGCCGAGCACCATCGCAATGCTCCATGCCACCAAAGCGATGACAAACAGCCAGCCGATTCCAATTAAAATCCAATTCAGGTAGGTCGAATCACCTACACCAGTAGATTGGAACAGCACACCCCAATTCCAGCTATAATTCATAGGAACTCCCTATAATGAGCTTAAGCCAAAATCCGTTTGGCTTAAGCATCTTTAGAATGTTTAGGGAAAGTTATTCGTCACGGTCATGTGGATTGCTAATCAATGCTTTTAATTGATCAGACATCGGGAAATTCAAATTGATATTTTTTGGTGGAATTGGCGTTTGGAACCATTTTTTATACATGTCATTGATTTCACCAGAGCTATAGGTCGCTTTGATTGCATCATCAACCACTTGTTTAAAGCCAGTATCGCCTTTACGTAGCATACAACCATAAATTTCTTGAATCGGTGCTGTACCCACGATTTCCCATTTATTTGGATCTTTGGCTTTCGATTTTTCACCCGCCAGCAAAATATCATCCATCATAAATGCCGCTGCACGACCATTTTGTAGCATGAGGAAAGACTCAGCGTGGTCTTTGGCAGAAATGACTTCACCAATACCTAACTCTTTTTCATGTTGACGAATATAACGCTCAGATGTCGTTCCTGCCGTGGTGACTAATTTTTTACCTTTAAGGTCAGCGAAGTCTTTAATCCCAGAGTCTTTTGCAGTAAGTAAGCGTGAACCCACTTCAAAGAAACCTGTTGAGAAATCAACTTGTTGTTGGCGTTCTTTATTGTTGGTGGTTGAACCACACTCTAAGTCGACGGTGCCATTAGAAACCAATGGAATTCGGTTTTGGCTGGTCACTAAGTTATAACGGATTTTTAAATCGGGAAGATTTAATTGTTTTTTTACTGCTTCAACTACTTTTAATTGAAGATCATGCGCATAACCCACAGGTTGGTTTGGATTATCTGCGATATATGAAAATGGAATCGATGAATCGCGATAGCCTAAAACAATCGTGCCCGATTTTTTGATCTTATCTAAAGTCCCTGAGTCAGAAACAGCAGCTTCACTTCCTGCAGCTTTATCCGTTGTAGGTGCTTTATTGTCACTACATGCGCTAAGCCCTAAAGTGAGCGCACTTGCACAGAACAAAGTTGCTAAATGTTTTTTTGACGTCATCGTTAAAACTCCTTTTACCCTGATTTAATATCCACTTTTTATGATCTTGTTACGTATTTAGTTTTATTGCTCTGTTTTTAAGAATGTTTCAACAATAAAAAAGAGATCATTTTCTACATCTTAGGTGATAAATCGAACAAGGCTCAAGCAAAATTTATTGCCGAATTGTTACTAAGAAATGGGATACGTTATGAAGATTTTTTATAAGTAAATTTGTTGTAAGTTGTTGAATATCATTTAAATTAATTTGATTGTGAAATAAATCATTAAAATAAAAGGGCATAAAAAAACCTCCAAATGGAGGTTTTCGGGATTAAACTTTAGTTTAATCTCCGTGTTAATGCACAAACATATCCATAAATTCACGAATTTCTTGAATCGCTGTGTCTACGTCGGAAGTCAACCAAGTCGGTTCAAAAAAGCCAGCATAATGCTCCAGTCGATCTTGGGGAACAACTAAGCGAATCGGGCATTCTTCTTCGAGCAAGCGCCAAGGAATAATAGGCACTTCATTATCTAAAAAAGCCGCAATATTTCGAATATCAATCACCATCGCATTGATGCATTCAGGGAATGGCATCACTGAAAACTCTTCAGTACGTCGGCGGAAATATTCCAAATCACCCCATTTCAACACATAACTTGGCTTACTAAATTCAATAATGCCAATAAGATGCTGATCACGAGTGTAATGAAGGGAACATTGATGAGTGACGTCAGTGTCAAGATCAAGCGTTACACCTTGTTGATGGTACGCCATAGATTTGATAACAGGTGAAAAATAAGGTGCATGATTATAGCTCATTTCATCCATCAAAAGCAGAGAATTCCATCTAGCTCAAAAAAAGCATTTATTATCGCAACACTTCTCACGCTGTAAATAAATACGATTGAAATGGTGCATTCAGTTCATTGTCCGATATTTATACCTTAGCGATTGATTTTAAATCTAAAAATAAGTCATCTATCTAAACAGTAACACGGAAATAAATTGAATTGATCTTTCAAGTTACATGTTTTCACGGATTGTAATTGTTCTTCACACAACAAAGGATATTGTATTGCTAGTATAAAAAGTGAACGACGAACAACAAAATAGCGAGGGGAATATGACACACGATTTTAATAAACCGCCCCATACCACCAGCGCAGAAGAAACAACACAAAAAAAACGTATCCCAGTGTATATGCTAATTTTAGTGGGTATCTTCTTAATCGCGTTATTATTTTATATGTTTGCAGATATGAAACCGTCTGCTTCGGATGCACCACCTGATCATCCTGCACCGAATGCACAAACTGCAACTGCCAATGATACGACTAGCGGTACAGCGGGGGATGAAGCTGTTGCCAATGATTCAAATACAGCAACTGCGACAGATCATTGATGATAAATACATGAGACAGATTTACATGATTGCAAGATCTGAACCTTAAGCATCTCATCAGAATGACACAAATAAAGCCTTGGTTATGCCAAGGCTTTTTTACATTCAATTGTGAGCTTTTGTTGGAGTTATGCATACTTTGGTTGATTAAAAAATACGCAAAAACTAAGGTGGAAAAGAAAGCTCAAGTTTAAAGCACCAATGCTGTGTGATATCGCGGCATACGTAAAAATGCACATAACAACAGATCATGTATAACAATGAGGGCGAACGTATGAATGATTATCTGGGTGGTCCGCGTGGCCGTTTTGATGCCATGTATTATTGGGAACAGTTTCACCCCATTTTAAGTGCAGTAGCAATTCTCCTGATTGGTTGGGTCATTGCTTTATTGATTGCTGCTGGCGTCAAAAAAGTTCTGCAACAATTAGGTACAAATCAAAAACTTTCAAATGCAACTGGGCACCGTTCCAATGTTGAAAATATAGTCTCCAGAGTAGTGTTCTGGATTATTTTGATCATTGCCGTCATTGGTGCGCTCAATGTGCTGAATTTGACCAGTGTCAGTGGCCCATTCAGTAATATGATTCAGCAGTTCTTGTTATTTATTCCACAGCTCTTGGCTGCGGTAGCCGTGGGTTTTATTGGTTGGATCGTGGCGAGTTTGGTCAAAGTCGGTTCAAAAAAACTGCTTGATAAAACCCAACTCGATGAAAAACTTAGTTCTGAGGTTGGCGTCAGCCCTATCAGTCAAAATATCAGTGAAATTGTATATTGGCTGATTTTGTTACTTTTCCTACCGATTGTTTTATCGATCTTGGGTTTGAACGGTCTATTGTTCCCAATCCAAAATATGGTCACTGAAGTTGTTTCTTATCTTCCCAATATCTTTATTGCCGGTGTCATCGTCTTTGTGGGTTATATTTTGGCGAAGATTGTGCGAGGTATCGTGGAAGGCTTGGTGAACAGTTTGAGTTTGCAGCAGCAAGTCGAAAAAGTGGGCATGTTTAAAAACGCAAAACTTGCTCAAGTTTTGGGTAATTTTGTCTTTGCTATAGTCATTATCACTGCATTAATTGTGGCTTTCGAAGCACTTGGTATCGAGGCGATTTCTCAGCCTGCAACAGCCATGTTACATGAGATCATGTATGCGATACCGAACATCATTGCCGCAGGTTTAATCTTAATCTTGGCCTATGTGGTGTCACGCTTTGTAGCGCGTCTAGTTGTGGATGTGATCTCGGGTACAGGTGTTGATGCTGTACCAGAAAAATTAGACATACAACGCTTTTTGGGCAAAACCAAAGTGTCGGATGTTGTCGGTTGCCTCATTGTATTTTTCACAATGTTGTTTGCGGTATCTGAAGCTGCTAACCGTTTAGGCTTTGAGCAAATCAGTGCCTTGATTGCCATGTTTATCCAGTTCGGTGCAAGTATTTTACTTGGTGCTGTAATCTTGGTGGTGGGTTTCTGGCTTGCCAATATTGTGGCAAATGTGGTGCAACGAGGGGAATATAACAGTTCACGTTGGTTAGGTAATTTGGTCCGTGTGCTGATTATGGGCTTGGTTGTAGCCATGGGCTTGCGTGCCATGGGTATTGCCGACTCGATCGTGAATTTGGCCTTTGGTTTAACGCTTGGTGCGGTTGCAGTTGCTTTCGCTTTGGCCTTTGGTTTAGGTGGTCGCAATCCGGCGGAACGATTGTTATCAGATCTTATCGATAAAGCGAAACGTGAAGCCAACGAACCGAATCCAGTACAGGAACAGGCGAAGGCAAAAACCACCTTTAATACGCCTACATCGTCTGTAGCGAGTCCAACGCCATCAACATCTGTGATGACTTCTGAAGTGAAAATCGACGATGGCTATCCAAACATTCAACAGGCTGCACCCGGCGTCAGTGAAAAAGAAACGGCCACGCCAGATCAGTTGGATGTAAACCCAAGTGATCAACCACAAAATAATCCATTTGGATCGACAGGCGAGGCTGAAAAACAGGTCGATGCACCTTCGGCACCTGTAACTCCGCCAAAACCGGATGACCCTAATTAACCTGTTCCGTCTTTAGAAAATCGGCCACGCTTAAGTGGTCGATTTTAATGCTCTATTAAGGAATATTGTATGGCAAAAGCACCGAATAAATTTTTAGCCCCAGTGATTATTGCAGGGATCACGGTGGGTTTTTTGGCAAGCGCACGACGCTTTATTTTTGCAAAATCAAAACGCACTAATTTGGAGCATGCAGAACAATCACCGCCAAACAGTGAAAAAAATTATACCAATCAGTCCAAAAATAATGATTGAAATTTACTCGAAAATTGGTATTTTAAGTAATAGTGATATATAGAATATTACTTAAAATATAAAAACTTAGGATTCATATTGCTGTCATGAATGACACTTATGATCCTTGCAAAGGAATGGCAAAATGGGGGTAATTTCAATGCTCAATACTTTAGTATCGACACTCAAACAAACCGCAAGCGTGCAACCACAACATATTTCAGTTGCCGTTGAAAAAATGGATCTGACAATTCAACGAACTTCGTCGTCGTCAGTATCATTATTTAAAACCGACTATCTTGAATAAGTCAGATCGGGCATAAAAAAAGGGCTGAATGAATCAGCCTTTTTTATGCAGAGATCATCTGCAGATTATGATTAATTCATTCTATGTCGAGATCAGACGTATTCAGAAGCCGCATGTGCAGAAGCCCATGCCCATTGGAAATTGTATCCACCTAAATGACCCGTTACATCGAGCACTTCGCCAATAAAGTACAAGCCTTTCTGTTTTTTACTTTCCATGGTTTTTGATGAGACTTCAGTGGTATCCACACCACCGAGTGTAACTTCAGCAGTACGGTAACCTTCAGTGCCTGATGGCTTCACTTCAAAGCTTTCTAAACGGCTTGCAATAAGTTCTAGTTTTTCATCACTAATATTGCCAATGGCTAATTCAGCTTGTTCAGGCCAAATCAGATTTTGTAATTCTATAACTACACTTTTCGGTAAGTGTTCATTGAACAGTGTACGCAGTAACACTTTGGGTTGACTAGATTTCTTAGATTTGAGGAAATCTAAAACATCTAAAGCTGGAAGGAAATTGATATTAAAGCGTTGGCCGACATCCCAGTAGTTTGAAAGCTGCAATGAGCTTGGGCCACTTAAACCACGGTGAGTAAAGAGTAGAGCCTCAGTAAAACTGTTTAACTCATTCGATAACGTGGCTTCAACAGCATTGCCGCTCAAGCGTGTGGTGACTTCTTTAAAACTATCGGAGAAAGTGAAGGGTACTAAGCCAGCGCGAGTGGGGTAGACAGAATGACCAAATTGTTTGGCAATCTCATAGCCAATTCCTGAACCACCTAAAGTAGGAATAGAAAGACCGCCACTGGCAATAACCACCGATTCTGCTTCAAAATAGCCTAGATTGGTTGCCACTTGAAAGCCTTGTTCTGGCAAGGCATTGACTGCTTTTACTTCACAGTTGGTTTTAATATCCACCAAGCCTGTTTTGTCACATTCTGCCAATAGCATGGCGAGAATTTCTTTTGCACCATTTTGGGTAAATAACTGCCCATGTTTGCGCTCTTCGTACTCAATGCCATATTCGCAGACCATACCAATGAAGTCCCAGTTGGTATAGCGAGTTAATGCTGAAATAACAAAGTGCGGATTATGTGAAATATAATTTTCTGGTTCGACATATAAATTGGTGAAATTGCATTTACCGCCGCCAGACATTAGGATTTTTTTGCCAACTTTATTAGCTTTTTCAACCACCAAAACTTTGCGTCCACGCTGCGCCGCTTTAAATGCCGTCATTAAGCCTGATGCGCCAGCACCTAAAACAAGGACATCATATTGATTTTGCGACATGGTAAGTTTCCGCGTGGAAGAAAGGACGCAGGATTATACGCTTTTTAGCGCTTCGGTTGAACCTTTCAGGCGACCTTGTAGGCCACCAGTATGAATCACTAAAACACGTTGATGGCTTGTAATTTGACCCCGCTCAATCATGCAGAAAATACCTCGCAGCATTTTAGCCGTATAGACCTGTTCTAATGGAATCGCATAGCGTTGCTCAAAGTCATGCATAAACTGTAAAAGTTCCGGCGTTGTTTTGGCATAGCCACCACAGCAAAATTCATCACTGATGCTCCAATTGGTTTTCTGCGTCAGCTGAGCAACATCGTCGCAAAGAAAATTGCCTTTGAGCGCTGAAAAGCCAAGAACATGTTGATGTTCAGCACTGGCTTCAATCAAGCCCGTTATGGTTCCACCTGTACCGACTGCACAGCAGATGAGATCAAAATTTTTTTGATTTTCATGGCTTAAGATTTCTCTACAGCCACGGATAGCCAATGCATTGGTTCCACCTTCAGGAATGACATAATGTTCGGGAAATTCCTGTCGTAATTGCGCTAAAGCGTCTGCTTGTTTCTGTTCTCGATACTGTTGGCGTGTGACAAAACTGAGCTGCATACCAAACTGTTCGGCGGTGGCTAAAGTAGGATTTCGGGCTTGATGTTGTAATTCTTCTCCACGAATGATGCCTAGACTACCGAATCCAAATAAATGTGCAGCATATGCTGTGGCTGCAATGTGATTTGAATAAGCACCGCCAAAGCTAAGCACCTGTTTAAACCCTAATTTCTGCGCCTCAATAAAATTATATTTGAGTTTATAAAATTTATTGCCTGATATTTGTGGGTGTACCAAGTCCAAACGCTTAATACACAAATCAACCCCTTGATATTGAATAGTCTGCTCAGGAATGGCGTGGGCGATAGATTCAAACATGTTGGTAATCGTTATCTTGGTGGTTAGAGGTCAAATAGGTAGGCATTGTAAAACGGTAGGTGCGGAAGATGAAATCCTTTACATCTTGTTCAGCTCAACTTTACTTAATGCACTTCACTACCAGCATCCGCTAACTAGCAACATCAACAGAGGTCACGACAGACATACCGGGTCTTAAGTTTTCCAAACCTTGTTGATTGGGATCAATCGCAATTTTCACGGCAATGCGTTGCACGACTTTGGTGAAATTTCCTGTGGCATTGTCAGGTTTCAATACACTAAATTCAGAACCAGCCGCAGGGGAGATTTGCTCAACTTTGCCGTAAAATTTTTGATGTTTCATGCCATCGACGCTGAACCACGCTTTTTGACCAATATGCATATCTGCAATTTGCGTTTCTTTAAAGTTGGCAGTCACCCAGCGCTGCTGTGGAATCAAATACATCAGTTGAGTGCCTGCCGCAACATATTGACCAATACGCGGGCTGACTTCGCCAAGTTGACCATCCATAGGTGCCACAATCGTGCTGTAGTCTTTGGTGGTCACTGCCTGATCAAATTGTGCTTTAGCACTATTCACTTGCGCTTTAAGCCCTGTCGCTGCAACTTGTGCAGTTTTGAATGATTCTTTGGCAACCAGTAAATTGGCTTCTGCTTGATGAAGTTGGGCCAAACTATTTTTAGCGTCTGCAATCGCTTTATCTTGTTCTGATTTCGATGCAGCGCCAGTATTGCCGAGTTGTTGGTAGCGCGTCATTTGTGCAAGAGCTAATTCATAGGCCGCACGTGATTGGTCCACTTTCGCTTCGGCTGCCGTAATATCTGCTCTGCGTTGTTCAATGGCCTGGCTTTGATTGGCAAGTGAGTTCTGTGCTTGTTCCACCCCAGATTCAGCCTGTGTGACTTTTTGATCATAGGTCGTTGCATCGATATGCATAAGCACTTGACCTTTTTTCACATGATCAAAATCCGTCACCAAAACATCTTTCACATAACCATTAATTTGTGATGAAAGCACCGTGGTTTTGCCTTTGACATAGCTATTTTCAGTCGACTCGATACTGTTATGAAATGGACCAATCCGCCACGCCCATAAGATCAGTGCAATCCCCAACAAGAGGATAATCAACATGAAAACCAGGGTACGCTGCGGCGTAGAAATAAGCTTGCTCGATGGCGCAGGCATAGCGGTTGCTGTTTGTGGTTGCTGCGGTGCTGCTTGCTCAGTGGGTTTATGGTCTTCGGTCATGTTGTTCTCAATATCAATTAGGTCATTGGGCGGTTGCTTATGTTGTTTAAGTCGGGAAAATTTTAACTACTATCCGTGCGTTGCTGTTGGCGTAATTGATATTTATTTTTGCCCATCAGCAATAAACCCCAAAGCAACAATAAAACGGCGAATATGCCATTTAAAAAAATCACATCGTTATAGGCTCGAACTTGGGCTTCTCGAGTGATGGTTTGATTAAGGCTACGTATGGCTTGTTGTTGGTCTAAATTGGGGTCTAAAGAATATTGATGCGCACTTTGCGCCAATTGTTGTAGGCGCTGTTCGACTATAGGGGAGGTTTTCGATAAATCATTATAAATCTGTGCCTGATAGGTTTGAGTACGCATTTGCTGATAGGTCGAAAAGAACGATGATCCGACCAGTCCCCCAAAGGTCTGTGTCGCAGAAAACAGCACGATAAACGTCACCATGTGCGATGGGCCTTTTTGCAAAGCACTGACAATGCCTGTAAGCAAAAGTGGGCCAATAAACATGCCACTAGCAAAGCCCACCAAAAACTGACTCCAATAAAAATCATGCGGTCGTACATCACTGGTCAGGTGGTAATCCAGTGCACAGGCAAAGAGCACGAGACCTGCTGCACCGAGCAGATGAAGCACAATTTTTTCTTTGGAAAAGGTCAGGGCACTAAACACTGTGCCTAAGACAATCCCAATCAGCACGACGGTATAAAAAGAAACGAATTGGTCGGGTCCCATGCCCATGGTTTTCAAAAAATTCACTGCCGCATAGCTTTGTTCAGACATGAGAAAGCGAATGGCAAAGGCACCAATAATAAAACTCACGGTAGACGATGTTCCGAGCCAGCGTGTGACAATAAGGGGGTTGACCCGAAAATGTTCATAGGTCAGACCAACAACTAAAAGAATCAAAGCGGCGATGAGTAAATAGGCCAACCATTCAGCTTCAAACCACCAAAGAATCGGGCCTTGAGTCAACACGATACATAGCAACGCAAAGCCGGGTGCCAATAATGCAAAGGTGAATAAATCTTGCTTTTCAAACACTTCGATACGTAGACTGCGTGGCAGTTTTAGAGAGACCACCATCGCCAAACAACATAAGGCTAGACCTAATTCAAAGGTGTAAAAAATAGACCAATCATTTACATCGACCAGATAGGGCGACATGATCCATGCCAGCGGTATCCCCAACTGCTGAAAGCCTAAAGCTAGATAAAGCCCACGACCAAAATGAGCACGTTTAAAGGCTTGCATGATGTAATACATCCCAAGCGAACTGAGTGGAGCTGCAAGTAAGCCACTGATCACCCGTGCAAAAATTGCCATTTCATAGGTATGGACAAATAAATGCAGCACCATCACCGCGATAAATAATACCAAGCCAATTTCTGAAAATAGCCTAAGTCCATATTGTTGGCGGGCTTTAAATAAGATCAGGTTAGAGCTGACATTGGCCATAACAAATGCCGCAGGGATCCATGCCGCTTCTGAAGGCGTTAATCCATATTCACCTTGTAGAAGGGGTAAATTTGCCGTGATAAATCCATTACTTAAACTCCCCGAGATCGCAACAAATAAACCGATAAAGAAGTATAAAAAACGCTTATAGGTGGGATGTGCAATGGCAGCCGGAGAGCCGGGCAAAGTCGGTTTTTCTTCGGGTGTCCAATCCGGAGCAGGTTCCAATAAACGCGGTGATTTGGACATGACGTGTTACCCGCAAATACCATGTAGTAAAAATTCCACGGCACGTTTGGCGAGTTTTTCCTGATCTGCCTCGGTATGGCCTTGCAAAGCTGCACGTAAAATGGAGGTGACCATGGCATAGTCTGCCGGTTTAAAGTCTACTCGGCAGCGACCATTTTGAATGGCCTGATCAATCATCGGTTGCAAAATGGCATCACGTCGTTGGTATATTTCAACCATGGCAGGATCATCCCGATCGATCACACGCCAATATTCCATTAAAGCCGTGAGATAGGGAATATTATAAATATGGTCTTGAATGAGGCGAATAAATCCATCATCGAACTGTGCATAATTAAGCGCACGCTGTTCAAGTCGGTTCAAGGCAGCTTGCATTAAGGCGAGTACCAACTCACGACGGTCATTAAAATTACGATAAAACGTCGCACGTCCAACTTGAGCCTGATTGATGATGAGTTGTAAAGGCGCATTGATCCCGTGAATACGGAATACCTCAATCGCAGCTTCTAAAAGCACTTCTCGGTTTTGCGCAGCGAGTTGTTGACGTGTGGACATTATTCTTTGACATCATCATTCTAAATTTATCTAGCTATTAAACGGACAAAAGTGTCCGAAGTAAAATCGTATTCGATAGCAGTTTTGTAACTTGTCTTCTATGTGGTTATAAGAAAATGAATAAATTATTTATTTTAAAAAGAAAATATTTTTCTATCGGCATCAATCTGCATCCGCATTGGAAAGACCGCCGAGACATAATTCCTGACAATTAACCCTAAATCGGCAGATAAATAAGGTGAATATCTACACAAAAATGCTATGCTGATTTTATAAGCAAGATAATTATAAAAATGGAGGGCATCCAATGAGCAAATTAAGTCGGGCTGTGCTGCCTATGCTGTGCCTGTACAGTTTTTGGATGGTTGGCTGTGATACGACAGACGAATTGCATCGTCCTCAAAATGAACATCGCACCATGATCATTGGTGGTGTCCCTGTAAATGACCATGACTATAAATTGCCCCGTGAAGATGTTGCACTCAATGAAGCCGCTGCAGATGACGATTAGCAGATGGATCCGTAAAAAAATTAGGGTGGACATACTGTCAGTACACGGTAGTGAGACGTGACATGTAAAGAGTCACAGATGCAGTGTGCTACGTCAGATGTGTGAACATTTTGAAGTAGACGTCTTACTTCTGCAGTTTAGTTTGTTGGATTAAAGCCTTACAAACATTTAAAAAGGCTCTGTACTCGCCCAGTATGCCCGAACTGGAATGAACCGTGGTTCAAATGCTTAAATCAGGTCAATCTATCAGGTCTATTTGCCAATTGGATGCCTGAATTTCTAAGTTATTTTGTCTAAGTTGCTGACTAATGCTATCGGCCTGTTTCTGTAAATCTGCCACTGCAATGGTTTTAATCCAACGGATTTCACTCGAGCTATAACGACCATTTTCACGGCGTGAGCTGTCAATCGCTTGTTGCAAGATACGATGCTGTTGGGTCAATAAATCACGTTCATTGAGCACTGAAAGCACGGAGCGTCCAGAACTGGTTTTAGCCTGTGCATTGGTGGCGTGAATCTTTTCAATTAAGCCATAAAGTTCTGTATTTACGGCAAATGCTTCTTGAATTAAAGCATTCGGTTCTTCGCTAGGTGCATCACCTTCTTGAATGAGCACGTTGTTATTGATTCGTTGTTGCAGCGACGCCAATTTTGTTTGTAAGTCACTGCGTAAAAGTAGGGCTTCGGCTAATTTCATTGTCTTGATATTAATTTGTACTTTTAGCGATCATGCGATGGATTAATGCAGTATTCAAGTTATTTATAGTGAAAAATTTGGTCAATTAAAATAAACACTGCAAATTATAGGGAGAAATTCAGAGATTCTATCTGTAAAATTGCCACGAATTTAAGTGAAAACGGTGTGACAGTGGAATCATTTTGGATATTAGGCTCGATTGCGGCAGCACTATTACTTGGTGCAATGAGCCCGGGGCCAACGTCAATTTATGTGGCGAAGAATTCCATTGCGATTTCACGTAAACACGGTTTATTTACTGCACTTGGTACAGGATTGGGCGCTGCAATATTTGGGCTTTTAGCGGTATTGGGTTTGCAGGCATTTTTATTGGCTGTACCTTCCGCATATTTGGCTTTAAAAATTTGTGGTGGTTTATACCTGCTTTGGATGGCATTTAAAATTATAAAACATGCCAAAGAACCGATTGAAGCTGGTGATGCCAGCAGCTCGCAGATGTCACTCCGTCGTGCCTTTACGACTGGTTTAATTACCCAGTTGTCGAATCCGAAAATTGCAATTGTATTAGCCAGTATTTTTACGGCACTTTTACCGAAAGACATTCCGACGTATTTTTACTTTGTACTGCCAGTTTTGTGTTTCTTTATCGATGCAGGGTGGTGCTCATTGGTCGCTGTAGCTTTGTCAGCAGAAAAACCACGTAAAGTCTATTTGAAGTTTAAAGCGGGTTTTGATCGGGCAGCTGGGGCAGTGATGACAGTGCTGGGTTTAAAGTTGATTTTTGGTATGAAGTGATTGAACGAAAAAAAAAAGCCTCTACGAATAGAAGCTTTTTTATGCAATTTTATTTGTTGCATTCTGGTTGTGAACGGTCAATAACTTGTGTACCTTCAACGCGATAGCCAATTTGACCAACAAGGAATGCTTGGTTTAGTTGAGTGATAACAACGTCTGAAAGTGCAACTGCACAGCGGTCTTTTTCGATAGCACGGTCAATTGCTGTTTTGAAATTTGGAATACCTAGTGGGAATAACACAACTGGTACTTTATCTTCACCAGTAACGCGCTGACCTTTTACGAATTGATTTGAGTTTAAATTATAGTTTTTTGTAGAAGCTACAGTCATATCCGCCATACGGATTGAACAGCCAGTGAAAGCCACTGTCGAAACTGCTAGTGCTGCAACCAATAATTTTTTCATGTTGTACCCCTAAGATTAATAAATTATAAAAAGCGAGCACATTTTATATAAAGATAGTGAAATATCAATAAATTAAATTTACTTTAATTTTAATAAGTAGTTTTTTTCATAGAGCGATTTGTCAATATTTTAGTTTTAGCTCTTTTTAGCATAGTGAATGCTTAAAGCTTTTAGTTGTTTGGAATGAATGGTTTCATTGGGGTCACAATGAATTTTCCCTCTCCTTTTAGGAGAGGGTTAGGGAGAGGTATATATTTGAAAGAGTTAAAATTTGTATGCGGGTTTGATTAAAAAATATAATCTATAGTAGTACATATTTAATAAATTGAAAAAAATGGCGAAAGATTGGTTTGATTTTCAGGAAAAAATAGCACAGCATTTTCGTAGTCTAGGAGTAAAGGCTGTTACCAATGAGACTATTACTGGTGTTCGAACCGAACATGATATTGATGTTTATGTTACTTCTAAATATTTAGGTACAAATATCAAATGGGTGATTGAAGCAAAATATTGGAAAACAAAAGTTCCAAAAGAAAAAGTTTTAGCCCTACGCACTATAGTCGATGATATTGGAGCAGATAAGGGTTTTATTATCTCACAAATTGGTTTCCAATCTGGTGCAATAGAGGCTACTAAAAATACAAATATTGAACTCTACACTTTAGATGAATTAATTTTTAAAACTAAAAGTTATATTCAAAATGAAATTTTAGAAACATATATTCAAAGAGCAAGGCTACTTGAAATAAGGTATTTTTCACATGAAAAATCTATACGAAAAGAATATGAATTAAGAGAAGAAATTTATGACACTCCAAAGTTCTCAGTTGCTTGGTTGTTGTTAACAATATTTGACGTATTAACAAAAGCTAAAAATAATTTGTATCCAATTGACTTAAGAACACATTTAATTGAAAAGGTTGGACATGATTTAGCTGAAGATTTTATTGAATTAGTTCAATGGTTAAACTTGAATCTTAATTGGTTGGATCAAAAGCTATTAAATGCTGAATATCAAATGATAATGGATGGTGTTTTTAAGCCATCTTTAGTTGAACTTAAAGCAGATCAAGAAGCTATATATGAATTAATTCAAAATATTAGAACTAATGAATAAAATCATCTCAAATTTATAAGAAGACCTCTCCCTAACCCTCTCCTAAAAGGAGAGGGAACTTAAAGCCAAAAAAAGCCCCTACAACGTAGAGGCTTTTTCTTATCTTAATCTAAAAATTAAGACACTTTATCACCAGCTTTAGCACCGCTTTCAGGTGAAATCACCCAAACGCCATCGCCATTACCCGCAGCTAATACCATACCGTTAGAAATACCAAAACGCATCTTACGTGGTGCAAGGTTAGCCACCATCACTACCAATTTGCCTTTTAAGTCTTCAGGTTGGTAGAACTCACGAATACCGCTAAACACGTTACGTGGCTCAGCTTCGCCGACATTTAAAGTCAATTGAAGCAGTTTGTCTGAACCTTCAACATGAGCTGCTTCTAAAACTTCAGCCACACGCAAGTCAACTTTCATAAAGTCTTCAATGCCAATAATCTCAGCTTCTCCAACTTTAGGTTCAGGTTTTTTCTCAGCTTTCTTCTCTTTTTTCTTTTCCGCTTTTGGTGCTTCAGCAGGCGCAGCTAAAGAATCTTTAGACGCATCGACCATTGCAGCAACCGCTTTCGGGTCTACACGCTGCATCAATGGTTGGAATTGAGCAATTTCATGATCCACCAAAATCGTTTTACCAGACGCAAAGTCGAAAGATTCTAATTTTAAGAAGCTTTGAACTTCTGCTGCCAAGGTAGGAAGTACTGGTGCAAGGTACACCGCCAATTGACGGAACAAGTTAATACCGACAGAACATACGTCATGAACTTGTTGTTCTTCGCCTTCAATTTTCGCTAAAGCCCAAGGCTTTTTCTCATCGATATATTGATTGGCTTTGTCAGCAAGCGCCATGATTTCACGGATGGCTGCAGAGAATTCACGTGCTTCATATTGAGCAGCGATTGATGCACCTGCATCAATAAAGCTTTGTACCAATTCAGGCTCTGCACACGTTGCAGAAAGTTTGTTATCAAACTTAGTATTGATGAATTTTGCACAACGGCTTGCGATGTTGACCACTTTACCAACAAGGTCTGAATTCACTTTCTGAACGAAATCATCAAGGTTCAAGTCAGAATCTTCAACTTTGTCAGAAAGCTTAGATGCGAAGTAGTAACGTAAGTATTCAGGGTTTAAATGCTCAAGATACGTTTCCGCTTTAATGAACGTACCGCGAGATTTAGACATCTTCTGACCGTTTACAGTCAAGAAACCGTTGACGAATAAGCTTGTTGGGGTACGGTAGTTTGCACCTTCAAGCATTGCAGGCCAAAACAACGCGTGGAAGTAAACGATGTCTTTACCAATGAAGTGATAGACCTCATTTTTAGAATCTTTTTTCCAGTAATCGTCAAAGCTTAGGTCAGGACGTTTGGTCTTGATGTAGTTTTCAAAGCTCGACATATAGCCGATTGGCGCATCAACCCAAACGTAGAAGTATTTGTTTGGCGCATCTGGAATTTCAAAACCGAAGTAAGGCGCATCACGGGAGATATCCCAATCAGATAGACCAGCTTCAAACCATTCATCGAGTTTGTTGGCAATCGACACAGGTAAACGACCTTCGTCACGTGTCCATTTTTGCAGGTATTCACCAAAGTTCGGCAGTTTAAAGAAGTAGTGATCTGAAGATTTCTCTACAGGTGTCGCACCGCTTAAAGTCGATTTTGGATTTAACAATTCAGTTGCGTTGTAAGTTGTACCACATACTTCGCATGAGTCGCCGTATTGGTCTTCCGCTTTACATTTCGGGCATGTCCCTTTAATGAAACGATCCGACAAGAACATTGCTTTTTCAGGGTCAAACAATTGCGTCACAGGGCGTACAGCAATGTTGTCCGCTTCACGGTTCTTAATGTAAATCTCTGAAGCGCGTGCTTGGTTTTCAGGGCTATTAGTTGAGTCGTAATGGTCAAAGTCAACTCTAAAGCCAGCAAAGTCACGTTCATGTTCTTTTTGCACATTGGCAATTTGCTGTTCAGGCGAAATACCATTGGCTTCCGCACGTAGCATAATCGCTGTGCCGTGAGCATCATCCGCACATACATAAGTCACGTTATGACCCATTGCACGCATGGCACGAACCCAAATATCAGCTTGGATATAACCGAGTAAATGACCCATATGAATTGGGCCATTCGCGTATGGAAGGGCGTTAGTAACTAAAATATTACGCACGGATATGACTCTCTCATTCGTATTTATGCAATGGGCTGTAATTTTACATGAGATAGCCAGTACTTGCACAAGGGAATAGGTGAAATCTTTGCAAAAGTAAAAAAATCTATATTGCTGACACAATTACAGTGATAATAGGGCATAACTGTGATGCCTAAGAGTAACAAGCCCATGTATGAAGATGACTATGAAGACGATCAGCCAATCACTCGTATTCCTCAAAATGAACAGTGTCATAAATTGGGGCATCACATTATCAAAGATGCGCAGCAATATTTAGAACAGATTTCAGCAGATGAGCATGCCTTACTGATTCAAACTCTGCGTCATTTGGCACAAGATGAGCCTTATTTCGATATTTTGGCCGATGAATTAGATCAGCCGGTAGAAATGAAAGTAGCGAATGATGCTTTAAATTTATTGTATTTTTGGCAACTGCTTCATCAACATGAAAATGATGCAGACTTTGATTTTCTGAATGTCATCAATAGCGAGTTTTTCCAAACTGAAATGTTGAAAGCCTTTGATGCTTTGAATATTGGTGAACATAAAGCAGCGCGCCGTCAGGTACTTTTAGATGCATTTAAACTGTATAAATTAGACATTCATGCAGGCTGTATCCCAGTGTTATATGCACAGCTTGAAGGCATCTTGACAGACGTGCTGATTCAAACGGGTTTCTTAAGTCAAAATGGCACTAAATTTGTCGATGTCTATAAAATTGTACCGGGGCTTAAAGGCAGTGAAATTAAAAGCCTTTGGCACAAATCTAAAATTGCCAATGAGTTAAATCCGTATTTTGCCGAATTGGCGGCCTATCAAATGGATAACAGCTCTACCGTAGCGATGACCCGTCATAATATTTTGCATGGTACCGATGTCGCGCATTTTAATCAGGGACGGAGTTTTATCCTGTTTATTTGGCTGTTTTCCGCAGTGAGCTTTATGAGTACGGTCAGCAAATAAGTTTAATTTCAAGAGATCAATGCATAGGAGTGGCATTGATCTCTTTGCATTACATCATCCTTTAAAATTAAAAGCATAGAGTAAAATCGACCATACATATTTGTATCAAGCCATTGTGAAAATAGGCAATCACATGGCGTTTTCCTGTGGTTGATTTGTTTCTAAATGCGTCTATTTCAGGTATCTGCTTCAAATCGCGTTATAACTATTGTTAGGCAATAACTGAGAATAGGGTGAGCGAGATGACAACAGAAAGCACATTAAATGATTTAAAAAATAAAGCATCAGAACTCGGTGATGACATACAACTCAAGGCCAAAGAGGCGCAACTAGAAGGCGAAAAAGCACTCGATGGTGCAAAGCATAAAGTTGAAGAGCTCAAGCTTGAGGGTGAAAAAGCCTTAAATGAGGCCAAACATGAACATGCAGAACAGCATGCAGAACAGCATGCAGAAACCAAAGACCGTCTAGAGCAGTTAAAAGCAGAAGCGAGTCATAAATTTGATGAAGCCAAAGTCAAAGCAGCTGAACTTAAACATGAGGCTGTCGAAAAATTTGATGAACTGAAGGTGCAGGCGACAGAGAAATTTGACGAGTTAAAAAAGAAAGCCTCTGACACACTGCATAAGTTTAAAAAAGATGACCAAGCTTAATTGGGTCTAATGAAAAAAGCCGCTCTATCTTGAGCGGCTTTTTTAGGTTTCATTGCTTTAATCCATCTAAATTTTCAGTCTTAATATTTTTGACTTGATCATCGACTACGGTAATCACGTAGCGCATATTGGCAATTTCATAGGTGTAATCTACCGCCAATTTTGCAGGCTGATTTTTCTCTTGCAGCGGATAGGACACCATTTTCATCGGAGAGGCTTGCATACGCGAGCGCATGAGATCGAGGCTATCACCAATCGCTACAGTTTGTCGGTCAGGTGTTTGAATGGCTTCAGTCATAACTTCTGCATGGGCTGCTGAAGTCAGGAGCATCAAGGCACATAAAGCCGTTTTATACATATTCTTCTTATACACAGTCTTCTGATACATCGTCATCCCCATTTTAAAAACTAAAAAGCACAAAATGTGCCTTTAGATTGCACATCCATCGCTTTGATTATTCTGTTGAAACGATTGAAATATAAACTGAAATTACGCTGTAAAAGTATGGTTGATATGTAATCAATTTAAAATTTAATGGCTTTGGTTTAGCCGCATAGATCAACTATAAGGGCATTTTAAGTGGCACACGCTTGAAAACTTGCTTGAAAGCTGACTAAATTACTCACTGATGTTACGCAGTAACATCAGACGCACCGTTTGCTTCAAATAAAAGAATGATACGCGGTAAGGTCATCCGCAAGTGTTTGAGACAGGACTCCTTCTAATCAAAAATGGTTTTGCGATACTTTGAATAATTTGACGCTAGTGAACGAGTTTTGCGGATGACAATGGTTTTGGGTACTTTTGCCAAAACAAAAGTACCTCCAGCCGAAGGCTAATCTCTTTATTCAAACCCTAGATATAAGACTCCGTTGAATAGACTTAAAAATCATTTTTAAAATGCGAAATTACTTTTAGGTGCGTAACATCAGTTACTCAACTTTATAAGCTTATAGGGATAAGTCATTCATCTCCCTCTTACTCTGGGGCAGATGAACAGGTAAACTATCGCTATTATCTTTTGATGTTCCTGTTTGGAGACAACATAATGTCGTGGCTTTCTTCTCTAAAATCTGTGTTTTCACCCTCCCAAGAGGTGAAAGAGGAGGAAATCCAACAGGTTTTACAAAACTATGTACTTCCCAATTCGAATAATGCCTTAAAAGACCGTATTACTCAGGTGAATGTGCAAGGTCAGATCTTACAGATCACGATTAATACCTTTCCTTCAGAAGCCGATGACTTACAAAAAATCCATGATGATTTGGCCGATGCATTGGAAAAATGTGGCATCACAGAATTAAATATGCACGTGATTCAACAAAAAACAGGGCATAAATCTGAAGGTGGTTGTGGTCATCATAATGCAGAGGGCGAAAGCTGTTCTAGCCAAGAAAAAGCAGAGAGTTCAGCAGCCAAAAGCCAGTTACCTCCAGTTGTGGATGCGTCTGCGAAAACACCTGAAGCAGCTGCTGAAGTTGATCCGAATAATCCGCCGATTCAAAAAGCGGCTCCACAACAACGTGATGTACCGAAACACCCACGCATTCAAAATGTAATTTTAGTGTCTTCAGGCAAAGGTGGTGTGGGTAAGTCAACCACGACAGTTAACTTAGCTTTGGCATTACAGCAATTGGGGCTAAAAGTTGGCGTTTTAGATGCGGATATCTATGGTCCAAGTATTCCAACTATGCTCGGTAACGCTGGCCGTACGCCTATGATTGAAGCTGAGCAATTTGTTCCTATTGAAGCTTATGGTTTGGCAGTCTTATCGATTGGCCATTTAACAGGTGATAACAATACCCCTGTGGCTTGGCGTGGGCCGAAAGCGACGGGGGCGTTAATGCAGCTCTTTAACCAAACTTTATGGCCTGATCTGGATGTATTGGTCATTGATATGCCACCAGGCACAGGTGATATCCAGTTGACGCTTGCACAGCGTATACCGGTGACAGGTGCTGTGATTGTGACGACACCACAAAATGTTGCATTAATGGATGCGACCAAAGGCATTGAGTTGTTTAATCGTGTACATATTCCCGTGATGGGCGTGGTTGAAAATATGTCGACTCACATCTGTTCGAACTGTGGGCATGAAGAGCAAATCTTTGGTACAGGTGGTGGCGACCAACTTTCAGCCCAATACGACATTCCGCTCTTAGGTCGTTTACCGCTGAATGTACAAATTCGTGAAAATGCCGATGCAGGGAAACCATCTGTGATAGCAGGTGATGATGCTGCTGAAAGCTACATGGCGATTGCACAAAAAGTTGCAGATGCATTACCTCAGGCTGAAAAAGATAAAAACCGTATTTTCTAAGGGTGAACTGAAATTTAAGTTGATCGTATTAAAATCTGGCCTCGTGCCAGATTTTTTATAACGTGGTATTGGGAGTGTTTGAAAATTATGAGTACTGAACTTTAGACATTCAACGATGTCTATGAATTACACATCTAAAAAACGATTTGCACAATTTCTTATTTTTCCTGCGATTATAAGCCGTCTGCCAAGGATAAAATTCTTGAGGCATATCAAAGGATGTCGCGTTTGTACTTAGTTTTTACAAAATAGCTTTCACGATATTTCTATTATTTTGGCTAGGATCAATTCTTTGAACGGCAGTAACTGTACAAACGCATTGTGTCTTAGATTTTTTGCCAAATGTCCTCTGTTACAAGGGGCTTAGCATTGAAAAAATATAGAGGAACAAATAATTTTAAATATTATTTGAAGTCATTAAAACCCACCCATCAAATGAGGGTACGCCTTAGTCTAAGAAATTAAAAAGCCCGGTAATTACCGGGCTTTTTAATTGGTTTTTTAGGAGGAAAGAGACGGGTTTGCTTTACGTTTAGCAGTGATAATATTCACCGTAATTACGATGATGACCATGATAATGCCTACAATATCTGTAATGGTTTCTGGAATAATCATACACAGCGCACCCACACCTAAAAAAATACGCCAGAACCAGTTGAGATAAGTCTTGAAATAACCTTCAACTGCGGAGCCTAAAGCGAGAATTCCTATCACTGAAGTGACAGTAATACTCACTATAGTTGTCCATGCAGGAAAGGCAAATTCTCGAGCATTGACTGCAACATTGGTGGTATCAATCATCAGCATGGCAGGGTTATAAACGAATAAAAATGGAACAATAAAACCAGCAAGAGATAGTTTTAAGGCCTGAAACCCAGTGCGCATTGGATCACCGCCTGCAATTCCTGCGCCCGCAAAGGCGGCAAGGGCAACTGGTGGGGTGATGTTTGCAAATAAACCAAAATAGAACACAAACATATGCGCGACTAATACAGGGATATCAAAGTTTGCGAGTGCTGGTGCTGCCATGGTGGCAGTAATGATATAGGCCGGAATAGATGGAAGCCCCATGCCTAAAATCATCGATGCAATCATGGTTAAAAATAAAGTGAGAAAGAGACTACCTGCACCTAAACTCATAATTGAAGAAGTCATTACTGAACCAAAACTTGTCAGACTTACTACGCCGATAATAATACCAACGACAGCACAAGCAGCCATCACAGATAATGATTGTTTGGCTCCATCAACGAGCGCATCTAAAATATCTTTTACACCCATTCGTGTTGATTTTCTTAAAGCTGCTACAAAGATGGTCAGGACGATGGTGTAGACAGCAGCATAGCTCACAGGAATATTTTGAAATAAGAAAAAGACCAGTGCCAAAATTGGAATAAGTAAATGTCCACGCTCTTTTAGAACTTCTTTTACTTTAGGTAAATCAGCTTTAGGTACGCCTTTCAGATCATCTTTACCCGCACGGAAATGAACTTGAGCCATGACGCCAAGGTAATACAATAAGGCAGGTAATAATGCGGCTAGTGCAATCGTGCCATAACTCACGCCAGTTGTTTCGGCCATAATGAAGGCACTCGCACCCATGACTGGCGGCAAAATTTGTCCACCGACGGATGCACTGGCTTCAACGGCACCAGCAAAATTCTTGTGATAACCAATTTTTTTCATCAATGGAATGGTAAATGAGCCTGTGCCAACAACATTGGCAACAGCAGTTCCATTAATACTGCCCATAAATCCACTTGAAATTACAGCAACTTTGGCAGGACCACCTTGTTTATGACCCGCCAATGCCATGGCAAGATCATTGAACAATTTCCCCATACCTGATTTTGCAAGAAAAGCACCAAAAAGGATAAATAAGAAAATAAAAGTGACGGATGCACCAATTGCCGAAGAATATAAGCCTTCGGTTTTTAAATACATATGTCCGAAAATGTCGCTGATGGTATAAGGGCGAGTAATTAATCGATCTGGCAACCAATCAAAGTGACTGATAAATGTATAGGTCAGGAAAATTAAACTTAAAATGGGCAGCATCCACCCCATGACCCGGCGAGTTGCTTCTATGACTAATACCACACTCATAATTGCAAACGCGATATCTAAGGTATTTGGAATACCACCTCGAGTGGTCATAATAGATTGATATTCTTTCCATAAATATAAAAAACTGAAGATGGAAAGCAAAGCCAAGAACCAATCGAGAAGTGAAATATGCTGCCGGGAGCTTGCTTGACGAGCTGGGTAGAGTAAGAAAATGAGTGCTAGGCCAATAGCGACATGGGCTGCACGCTGTATTAACTCAGGTAAAGGATTAAACGTAATAAATAAATGAAATAATGAATAAAAGATCGCTACAAATGCAACAAAGTAGGTAACAGATTTGCTCATATTGATTCGAGTAACAGATTCCCGATCAAATTTTTCTAATATGGCTTGTTGTTGTTTCTCATCGAGTTGTTCTAATACAACTTTATCTTCTTTGGAATTCATAGGCATTCTCCAATCCACCAAGACTTCCATTTGGGTTGATATTGAACCGAGATGTTGACCAAACTATAGTCTGGGTAACTTTGAAAAATAGACCAAATTTTTTGGTCAGCGAGGATCGTGCCTTGCATATTTCTAGAAATCACCCAGTTGATTTCATCTATATTTTGATTGACCCGCATTCTAATCACACCATTTTTTTGAAACTCAATGGGATAATTTGAGGGTGTACCTGCACCAAATGAAATCAAATCGGTGTGGCGCAGTAAAAACGTATTCTTTTGACGCTGATATTGTTCAGACCAAGCCGTCTTTTCTACTGAATGCTTCCACTGTAAATCAAATTGATCAGTTGAAATTTTGCATATATCAGTTTCAACTCTAACCTGCGTATACAGTGTTGGATAGCTAGCATAGATTAAGAAGAACAATATAAAAAATGCAGTATAAACTGCATTTTTTTGAAGCTTATTATTTTTTAGCCACTTCATCATAGTAGCGTTTCGCGCCTGGATGTAGAGGCGCTACAAGGCCTTGTTGAGCACCTTCAAGCGTGATTTCTGTTGCTGCTTGGTGTGAAGTTGCCAATTGAGGCAAACTGTCAAAGAAAGTTTTTGTTAGTTTGTAGACATCATCATCCGATATATCTGTGCGAACAACTAATGCATTTTTAATTGCGGCAGTTTGAATGTCCGCAGTATTGCCATATGTGCCTTTTGGAATAATCATCGGTAAGAAATAACTTTGATCTTTAGCTATTTCTTTGACTTTATCTGCATTGATTGAAACTAACTGTAGATCAAAGCTTTGTTGAAGTTCCATGAGTGATGAATTTGGAATGCCACTAGTCAGGAATGCTGCATCAAGCTTGCCACCTTTTAAAGCATCAGCGGCTTCAGCATAGCCTAAATAATCAACTTTAATATCTTTATAGGTGATTCCAAAACCATTCAACAGTGTGCGTGCATTTACTTCTACACCTGAATTTTGTGCACCCACAGCGATACGTTTACCTTTCAAATCTTCGATATTTTTGATCCCTGATTTTTTAGAGGTTACGATTTGTACGTAGTTTGGATAAAGCGCTGCGACTTGGCTGACATTCTCAACTTTACCATTTGCGAAACTTCCTGCTCCGTTCAGTGCTTCTGTTAAGCTGTCACTCATAACAAATGCCATTTCAACTTTATTCTGTTTGAGAAGGTTTAAGTTTTCGACTGATGCACCTGTAGTTTGAGTCTTAGAATTTACACCAAAAGTTTTGTTATAAATTTCTGCAAGACTCGTCCCAATCACATTGTAAGGTCCTGATGCTCCGCCAGTTGCAATGGTTACGAACTTGGTTTGAAGTTTGTCAGATGTAGCAGTTTCTGCGCTTTTTCCTTCCGTGGTATTTTTTGAAGTAGATTGATCATTTGAGCAAGCAGTAATACACGCCAAAGTAACCGAGAGTAACGTGAGTTTTGTCCATTGGTTCATAGAAACGTCCTTTTACACATAAATTTTGAATATTGATTTGATGAGTTTTAATTTCCACTACTCAATTGAACATAACTTAATCAATTATTTTTGAAAAGTATTTTTTTTTGATTTTTTAGTCTCCAATAAATAATGGTTATGCGTAAGAATGGCATGGAGCTATATCGTTTATTTTAATAATATTTTGTTACGTGTAAAAACTGTAGGGTATACATGGAATCATGTGAAATTTCTTTTATAAATATAAGTTCAAGATATTTCTTTGAATTGTAAGGTGCTCTGAATGACTGTTCAGCTAAGGTTTTGTTTTTCTATTTAAGTTACTGAATTTATAATTAAATAAGGAGTTTTTTATAAGCATTTCTATTTTTTATTTTGCTAATACGAAACAACTGAATTAATCTTCGCGGATTAAGTTTGAGGTCAAAGTATGATTTCATGGTTTTTTATTGGTCTAGTTATCAGTATTTTGTTAACGCCAGGACCAACCAATACCTTACTCGCATCTTCGGGTATTCAAGTTGGGCTACGTAAATCATTCCGACTCATTCCAGCGGAAGCCTTTGGTTATCTTATTTCGATTAGCCTATGGGGTTTTCTCATTGGTAAAATTTCCGTACATCTGCCTTTACTGCCGACCATTTTAAAACTGTTTAGTGCTGGCTATATTCTATTTTTGGCTATGCGATTATGGCGTACAGCAACTGTTGCTGAAAATTTTAATCAAAAGGGCATTCGTGCACGCGAACTCTTTGTTGCGACGTTATTAAATCCTAAAGCACTATTATTTGCATCTGCGATTTTTCCTGCATTGGCTTGGCAAAATGCGCAGTATTATGTAGCTCACATGCTGATCTTTTTGTTGTTGATCGTTCCTATTGCATTTTTTTGGACCTTCCTTGGTTCCGTTTTGGCATCGAATAAAATTAGTTGGCTCAATCAAGCCAATTTACAACGAACAGCATCGCTAGTCTTGGTCAGTTTTTCGATACCACTGAGTTATTCTGCGATTTTAAAACTCTAAAATGATTTGAAAATGACTAAATCCGCTTAGTTCGGCAAAGCTTATTTTCATTAAGTCGGATTTCAGTTAAAGTACCACGCAATAATTGATTTAAGTTTTTGGATAGAGATAAATGGCTATTAAGTCTGATCGTTGGATTCGCGAAATGAGCGAAAAACACGGCATGATTGAACCGTATGCAGAAAACCAAGTCCGTTATGATGAAAATGGCGAAAAGCTTATTTCGTATGGCGTGTCGAGCTATGGTTATGACGTGCGTTGTGCTCGTGAATTTAAAGTCTTTACCAATGTTCATTCAGCAATTGTTGACCCTAAAAACTTTGACGATAAAAGCTTTATTGATATCGAATCAGACGTTTGTATCATTCCGCCGAACTCGTTTGCACTAGCACGTACAGTCGAATATTTCCGTATTCCACGTAATGTGTTAACCGTTTGTTTAGGTAAATCAACCTATGCTCGCTGCGGTATTATTGTCAATGTGACACCTCTTGAACCAGAGTGGGAAGGTCACGTAACTTTAGAATTTTCAAATACAACCAACTTGCCTGCACGTATTTACGCGGGTGAAGGTGTCGCACAAATGTTGTTCTTTGAATCAGACGAAGTGTGTGAAACCTCTTATAAAGACCGTGGTGGTAAATACCAAGGTCAAACCGGTGTGACATTACCGAAAGCTTAATCCTTCGGATTGAGTTTAAAAAAGCGGGCGAATTAGCCCGCTTTTTTGTTGGGTCATTCATCGGAAAATAGACCATTCGGTGGGGAAGTTTTTGCAATTGAGTAATTATTCAGCATAATAAAAAGTTAAGTGACTGGTCTATCACAAGTCTCCATTTAAGGAATAAATGGACAATAACATCAAAGCCAGTTCTCAGGAATAAATATAAGAGAGATGCAGAGCATCTGATAAAAGGAAGGTCGAGATGACTCAATTCACCCAGGCTAAGTTATTCCGCCAGAGTTGCTTAGCAGCCGCAGTCAGCATGTTCGCTGCACCATCTGTTTATGCGCTTCAAGATTTATCAGATGAAGCACTTTCAGCCACAACGGGTGAAGGTGTTGCACTCACTTTAGAAAATTTCAAAATGGTCTTTCAAGGCCCAAATGACCGTTCTACAGCTTCTAGTTATGCGTCAGGTATGGTTGATCCAGGGAAAAACGATACAGGTTTTATTCGGATTATTCCTACTGGTGAAAACTATGAACAATTAGGGCAGCGTGCTTACGATAAAATCTACAAAGCAGCTTATGTTGATGCTTATCAGCAAGGCCGAGTTACGGGCTATAACGGTGTTTATGACTCAACTTTCTTAAGTTCTAAAAGCACTTATGAGACCAATAATGCTACACGTATTACCAATGAAACCATAACAACATATTCAACAGAATATCGTGGTCGATTAGTACAGTCTTATCTTGAATCGCCAACGATGAAGGCATATTACGATCAGCGTTATAAAGACTATTATAATGGGTCATCGTGGTTAATGGATTTCGAGGAAGATGGAACAACGAAAGAATCAATTACTCCAGGACTAAAAGAAAAGTCACAAACTGCTGCTTTAAAAAATACCTATGAAATGATTGAGTTACTATACGGTAACAATAGTACGGGTAATTTACCGACCACTTCGACTTTTTATAAAAATTATGTCTCAGGAAAAATTACACGTTCAAATATTATAGATACGACAAAAAATGCTCAGTTGAATGCCAAAGCGGCAGAAACCCTCAATCAGTTGGCAACGGACTATGCCAAGCTTGAAGCTCAAAAGGCGAGTGATTCAGCATTAGCAACTGTGAAAAAAAATGCTGAAATTACAGCAAAACAAATTGCCTCGACTGCGACCGTATCGAGCCTCAGATCGAAAGCAGATGTTTTTATTTATGGTTTAGCATTATCCAATAGCAAAGACAAAAATGGCAAAAGTTCATTAGCGACGCGCTATACAGACCAAGGGTTTAATTGGGGGACAGCTGAAAATCCGTGGCTTTTCCATGCGGGAAATCAAGATGTTGAACAATTTGCGAAAGATAATAAGGGGAATGTTGGTTACTTAGCCATTGAGGCACCATTAAAGAAAATTGCGGCAGATGATGCATCTAACAACATCAAACTTGGTTTGTGGATGGATGTATTTTCACGGTCTTTGAATTCAAGCAATGTTGTTGATCCGATTACCGGTGCGCCGACCAGTGGCTTGGATAAAGACTATCGTTTACGTACTCAAATTGTTGCGAATGGTTTGAGCTTCAATGGTTCACAAGTTCGAATTTTTCAAACCCTAAAATCAACCAATACCAATTACAACCAAACCTTAGGTTTAGCTAGCCTAATTCGTATTAACACCAACGATCGTGCTGAATCACTCAGTATTAATGATGGTGATTTGGATGCTCGCGGCATGCGTATCAGTACAGCTGCACGCCCTGAATTGGATGATGGAACAGCAGCGACACCAGCGATGGATCGATCTGCAGCTCCAATCTTTCATGAAACTGAAGGTCTATATTTATATAGCCCAAACATCAATTTAGTTTTAGGCAATATGTATCAGCCCTTTATTGTGGGGTCGGAAGGTCGAAATATTATTTTGGAAGTGACACGTATTCCAAATGTACCTTCTATTTACAGTAAAATTTATACTTACTATACGGATATCGCTGGTAATACCACAGGTACATCGGGTTTAACTGCTGCAGACTTTAAAGGTTCAACCTGTAATGTCTATAGTTGTGGCACGGAGTTAAAAGCAAACTCTTCAGATGCGACAGCACTATATCAAGGACGTAATGCAACACACAGTAGCATTGCGATCGGTACAGTAGAGCGCTTGCCTGGTAATCTGTTGAATGCAAAAAGTACGGATACTGCGACAGGTGTGGTGTTTAAAGGTGTCAATGGACAAAGCACGAATTTAGGATCTGTTGCCATAGATGGCGTATTGATTCAGCACTTAAAAATAAGAACAACAGGGCTGTAGGAGAAATCACATGTATAAAATTTTATGCGCTGTTGTTTGTGCTGCACTGACACAAACTCATGCAGGTTTAGTGTCTATGGATAATAGGGAACTTACCGCTGCAACCGGTCAAGGCGGTGCAGATCTCAGTTGGACGCTTTCATTAAACCATCAATACGCCAATGATATGTCGAAAAACAACATTTCTATCATGGATGCGAATGGTAAAACTACTCAGGCTTTTTATGGATATCAATGTTCATCCAATGAATTTTGTCGTTTAGCACTTGCGCCCAATAATCATGTGGATGCGAATGGTAATAAGAAATGGTTGGTGTTTAAACAGTTTCAAGGAACGTTACAAATCGATCAATTTTCTTTAGATGGCGTGACGATCATCAATCGTGAAGGTAATCCACAAACGGCTATGCAGCTGACATTTTATGATAATAAACCATTAAAAATTAGAAATTTAGGTTTTGCTACCTTGGCAGTAGAAACAGGTACGACAGGTAAGGAGGGGTATGAAAATACCAGTACTTATACGACCTATACTGAAAAGAAAGCGGACGGAACGACAACAACTTTAGCAGTACCTGATTTTGATCGTGGTGCAGAACAAGGATTTATGGGTGTTAATGTGCATGGCAATATGCATATGAGTGGAAAGTTAAACATCTTCAGTTTTAACTGTACTGGAAATGGTGCAGGTCGCTGTTAATCAGCTGTGACTGAATATAAGGATATAGTGATGAAAAAAATAACAACTTTAACGGCACTCGCAACCAGTATTTTACTTGCTCAACATGCATATGCTTTTGAAGCGATGACCGATGAAAGCTTGGGTGCAGTTACGGGCCAAGATGGTATTTCGATTACCTATGAAGTTTCTAGAGTCAAAGTCGATCAGTTGAATTGGGTTGACCCGACCGACCAAAATAAGATGAAAATGGGTTTGCACAATGTACAAATAGATGGTGTTGGGCAAAGCACCATTACATCAAAATTAGATTTTGATGTTGGGACTACGGATGCTGGTGTAGGCATGCGTATTGTCGCAAGTGTCAGCCCATTTACTGCTGTTGCGCAAAATATTATGCTGCTGTGTCAAGGCGCAACGTGCCAAACGCCTACGCAAAATTTAGGTTCACTTGCGATTGCAACATCTTCACCTTTAAAAGTATTACTTGAAACCAGCAATGGTCTATTTAACCGTAATGATACGGCGTATATGGAATTTCAATTGCAAAATGCCAGTATTAGTCATGGTATGAATGGACATAGCGTAACCTTAAAGGACTTTAACTTTAACTTTGCTGGTTCAGGTTATATGTATGTCGCAGCTGATGAAGGCATTGTTCTCACCACAAAATCCACAGGGAGCAAAGACCATACGGTCAATTTGGGGCGGGTAAAGGACACTTCAGATGTGCATAGTTCACGTAGCGATGCCACAAACCCCGGCGTTAATATCGATTTACGATACGGTACCGATGGTGGTGCGCAGCGCAATTTAATTCGTATGGGAGCATCGGGTGCTGTCACTAATGCACGAGTTGCCTTAAATGCCAATCAAGACGGAATCAAAGATTTTGGTCTAGCAACGAAGGCTTCTGGATATGAGTCCGTTGGTTCAGGTGGTTTACATTTAGGTGTGCGCGCGGATTTCACTTCAAAGGATGATCCTAGCCTTGTTGCAGGTCAAGCACCGACAACCTTAGAAATTGGCCATACGGGTATTGGTAGTTATGCCATTGAATTTTCTAATTTAACGTCTTTAGTTGCTGATAAAAATGCCTATATTGATTTTGGCGATATTTATATCAATACCATTCAAGCAAAAAGCCTTGATTTTCTGGTAAATGATAAATTAAAAGCAACATTAGGTTTAACCAATAATGTTTTAACCCAGAATCTGTCAAATCAAACGGCGGGCGGAAATTTTGCACTAGTGGCGATTCGTGGTATGGATTTTCAGTCCATCGCGCGTACAGCACGATTTATTTCTGATAACTCAATTGCCGCAATTGCAAGTAATGACAATAGTTGGGGGATTGGTATCCCGATTTATAATATGAATGCTAACGTTGCATTATCAGAGAAAAAATACAGTTATAAAAATGCGGCTGAAAAATCAGGTATTGGCTATAACCTTGTAATGAGCACAGATGGTTATGGTGTTGATAAAAAAACAGGAACACCAAGTACAACTTCTATTATTTTGATTGATGGTAAAAAAGGTATTAATGGTCAAGAAGTCAATTATTATGCTGGCTTAAGAAACATCAATGCACTTATTCAATCTGATGGTGTGATTGGTTATGAAAATGATGGCATCTATGTACGTGCAGATAATTTATTGATTGCAGCTAATGCCGAGTTAGCGATTGGTCAACTTCCGGGTTCAACCTATAACTGTGCGACTACAGCTTCTGCCAAATGTGGGACTACAGTACCTTTAGATAATTTCTCTAAACGTGATGATGTGTTGACGAATATTGTGTTTAAACTTGATGGTAAAGGTGAGCTATTTATAGTACCGGGTCTAAATGACACTGCAGAAAATAATTATTTATCTTTCCGTGGAAGCTTTGAATTTAAAGCATTAACTGATGCTGAAAAGAAAGATCAAAAAGTTATGGGAAGCTATTTAAGTTTGATGAATGAAGATGTAAATGCCAGCGGTGTCGTTTCAGCTTCAAGTATCAATATTAATAAAATGCAGGGCGATCTAGGCTTTGATGCTCGAATTAAAATGAAACAAGATTCGGTAGAGTTTGATAATCAGGTAAAATTCAATCCAACCAATAATATGTCTAAAGCGTTTCGTGCAGAAGTTTCGATGTTAACAAATGGCAATATGCAAAAGATGGCGGATATTGCCCTAACCGGTGGAACAATGCGAAGTACGATGGGGATTACTCCACGCTAGTAAAATTAAATCAATAACAAATAAATAAAATAACGAACAGGGAATTTGTTATGAAAAAGAAGTTAATCAGAGGTTTGATATTCTCGACATTTGCGATGAGTAGCTTATCTCATGCAATGATGGCTTTAGATGATGAAAGCTTATCAAAAGTTGATGGTCAAGCTTTACTCTCCATGGAATATACGCAGGGGTATAATTCTGTGGATGAGAGTGGACAAGCCGTTGACCAATCCAAAGTTGGCTTTTATAAACTTGGTTTGGAAGCTGAAATGGAGCTCAATGCCAATATTAAAAAGCTCCAATTGGGTTGTGGTGGTGCAAATGGCTCAGGTGCTTGTGATATTGATATTGATCATATTTCACTGAGTGGCTTGCCTGCAAATAGCAATTATACGTCGGATGAACGTGCGGCAACTTCAGCTTTGCTGACCAATCCTTTTATCGAAATTGCAATTAAAAATCCGAAATCAGCGGCAACACGTGAAGTGATGGGCTTTCGTTTGAGCGCTGAAAAAATTTCTGGATTAATGACATTAGGTACAGAAAATAGCAATACACCCAATGGTATCAATACCTTTAGTGGTTATATGAAAACAAAAGCGTCTGCGGGTGTTGCAACAACTGCCGAGCGTGTGATGGACTATGCTTCTACGCAGCAATATATTGAAGGAGCAGTTAAGGGGACATTATTTGGTGCAGAAGTTGATCTACCGCTTCACTACAAATCAGATAATTATTCTTTTAATTTAAAATCAACCACAGCACCTTTTACGATTCCAGCTACTGTCGTGAGTGGGAATAGAATGACAGATGTACAGTTAAAGGGTACAGGAACAGTTGATCGTCTTGATTTTAGTGGTCCATTAGAAGCTCAAATCTCTCTACTCGGTTTAAACATTAATTTGGATAAAGATGTGACGGGGTATCTTACTGGGCTAAAAACCGATATTACGGTAAATCAAAGTTTAGGTTTGATTCACGCACTTTATCTAAATAACCCTGCTTCGCTATCTTTACAAGCTCAAAAAATAATCTGGCCTGGTGCTGCAGTCGCAGCAGAAAGAGGGTGGTGGCTGGCGATGGAAGATGAAGTCGATTTGGGGAGTATTACACCTTCAGATAAAGTGGCGATTACGGATGAAGTGTTGAAACAAACGATCGCTGGAATTAACCATGACTTAAGTACCAATGTTCGTAATTGTGGAGATTTAATCTTTGGTTGTGTTGCAGGTTCGGCTTTAGATGTTAAAGAAATTAAAAACCCGTCATTAATTGATTTCCCATTAAACAATTTAAAACTTTCTGGACAGGAGTTTCGTTCTAACTGCTTCGGCGGGCTGAAATTCTGTTAAGGCTTAAAATATTTGATATAAAAAATCCCGCACCTAGCGGGATTTTTTATGTTTAGCGCAAATTATTTTGCAAGTTTCGCTAAAAGGTCTTCTTTACTGAGGTTGCTTGATTCTTCATCACGGCGACCTTTGTATTCAAATGTACCAGCATCCAAGCCTTTCTCACCAATCACAATACGGTGTGGAATACCCGTTAATTCGATATCAGAGAATTTAACCCCTGGGCGTTCATTACGGTCATCTAATAATACATCGTAACCAGCAGCTGTTAATTCTTCATACAGCGCTTCAGCAGCTTCCATTGTACGCGGTGACTTATGTGCATTCATGGGCACAATAGCAACTTCGAAAGGAGCAATTGCAGACGGCCAAATAATCCCTTTGTCATCGAAGTTTTGTTCAATCGCAGAAGCAACAACACGGGTTACACCAATACCGTAGCAACCCATAGTCACAACGAGAGGTTTGCCATCTTCACCTAAAACTTTGCAGCCAAGCGCTTCAGAGTATTTTTGACCCAACTGGAAGATATGACCAACTTCGATACCACGTTTAATCAAGATTGTACCTTGACCGTCTGGAGAAGGGTCACCTTCAACAACATTACGAAGGTCATAAACTTCGGTGTATTGTGCATCACGTTCCCAGTTTACACCTACAGCATGTTTATCGACTTGGTTTGCACCAGCAACAAAGTCTGAAAGTACAGACGCTGCACGGTCAACAATAACGGTAATGCCTTTTTCGGTTAAGCCTTGAGGGCCACAGAAACCAGCAGTTAAGCCTAAGTCAGCTAATTGTGCTTCAGTTGCAAAAGTTAAAGGAGCAGCAATTAATGGGTGTTTTTCTGCTTTAATTTCATTCAGTTCATGGTCACCGCGTAAGAATAAAGCAATAACTGGTGCAGCTTTACCTTCTTCAGCAACACCTTGGACCAATAATGCTTTGACAGATTGAGCAGGGTCTGATTTAAGGAATTCAGAAACATCAGCAATAGTTTTTTGATTTGGTGTATCAACAATTTCAAGTGCTTTAGTTGGAGCAGCACGTTCACCAACTAGTACGGCTTCAGCCATTTCTACGTTAGCAGCATAATCTGACTCTGTAGAGAATGCGATGTCATCTTCACCGCTAGACGCAAGGACGTGGAATTCATGTGAACCCGAACCACCAATTGAACCTGTATCTGCTTGGACTGGACGGAAATTTAAACCCAAACGAGTGAAAATTTTGCAGTATGCAGCATACATATTGTCATAGGTTTCTTGTAAAGATGCTTGATCCACATGGAAAGAATAAGCATCTTTCATAATGAATTCACGTGAACGCATTACGCCAAAACGTGGACGAATTTCGTCACGGAATTTCGTTTGAACTTGGTAGAAGTTCGCAGGTAATTGCTTGTAACTTTTTAACTCGTTACGTGCAAGATCAGTAATCACTTCTTCATGCGTTGGTCCAAGAACAAAGTCATTGTTATGACGGTCTTTAAAACGTAGCAGTTCAGGGCCATATTGCACAAAACGACCTGATTCTTCCCAGAGTGAAGCAGGCTGAGTGACAGGCATTAGGACTTGAAGTGAACCGGCACGATCCATCTCTTCACGGATAATCGCTTCAACTTTATTTAATACGCGAACGCCCATCGGCAGCCAAGTGTATAAACCTGAAGCCAATTTACGAATCATCCCAGCACGAAGCATTAACTGATGTGAAATAACTTCAGCATCGTTTGGGGTTTCTCTTAACGTTGCAAATAAAAAGCGACTCGCGCGCATGGAAACTGTCCTAAAAAATTAAGCGTTAAAGTAGAGAGTATACAATAAAAAATGAGGCGAACATTTTTCAATGTCCCCTCAATTTAGATTTTGCAATTATGACATGATTTTTTTGGCTTGACGTGCAAGGAAGTTTCGGAAATCATCCAAATAGGTAAAAATCACTGGAACAACCACGAGTGTCAGTAAGGTAGAAGTAATCACTCCGCCAATCACGGCATGTGCCATTGGCGCGCTTTGTTCACCGCCTTCACCTAGACCAAGTGCAAGCGGAACCATACCCATCACCATTGCACTGGTGGTCATTAAAATGGGGCGTAAACGGGTTTTACCTGCTTCAATAATTGCGTCATAACGATCTACACCATGATCCATGGCTTTTTTAATAAAGTCGATGAGTAGAATTGCGTTCTTTGTCACCAAGCCCATGAGCATAATAATCCCGATAATGGAAAAGAGGTTCATGGTTGAATTAAATAAGAATAAGGCTAAGAACACCCCAATCAATGATAAGGGCAATGAAGCCATAATGGCTGCAGGGTGAATGAAGCTATTAAATTGTGAACCCAAAACAATATAAATAAATACAATAGAGAGGGTAATCGCTGTCATTGCATAACCCGCAGACTCAGCCATATCTTTATTGGCACCTTGCGTGACAAAACTATAACCTGGTGGCAAGTCGAAGTTTTTCTCTATCTCATTGATTTCGGCACCAATATCACCCGCAGGACGTCCTGCTGTGTTGGCTTCAACCATTACTTCACGTGCCAGATCACGACGGTTAATTTGTGAAGCACCAAGTGTTTCTTCAAAGCTTGCCACACTTGCCAATGGAACTAAAATAGGTAAGCCTGCAGCATCGGTTTTTTGTGATGTGATGTACATGCTTTGAATGTCAGTTGGCAGTCGACGCTGATCTTCAGTGAGTCTTAAATTTACATCATAGGTTTCGCCTTTATCATCCTTCCACGTTGTTACATTATCACCCGCAAGAAGAGGGCGTAATACATTGGCGATTTGATTGACGGATAAACCTAAATCACTGGCTAAAACGCGATTGATATGTACACCTAAGGTCGGTTTAGGTTCTTTGAGTGAGCTTTCTAAGTCGACAATACCTTCGACTTTGGCAACTTCAACCAAGAATCGATCTGAAATGCGTTGTAACTCATCTAAGTCTGGTCCTTTAATCGAGATCATTACCGGCTTTTGGCCGCCCGATACTGTTTCATCAGCTGAGGCAATCGAGGTAATGGTAATACCTGCTACATGTTTTAAGCGGGTACGGAATTCATTGTTGAGATCCGTTAATGTTTGACTACGCTCCGTACGTGGTGAAACAGTGACACGAATGCTAGCATGGTTTTTACCCCGATCAGTGGCACTATTAATTGCACCATAAGTGGCTTTGACTTCTGGATGTTGGCGAATGATACGATCTACTTGCTTAAGCTTAGCCTGCGAATATTCAAGGGTTGCATCAATTGGTGTTTCAAATTTGATCCGAATTTCACCTTTGTCTGGTACGGGTACAAATTCAGTTCCGATCATTTTGGATAAACCTAATGCACCAAATAAAGACGCGACGGCGATTAAAAGGGTAATGAGCCTAAATTTTAAAGCAAGCTTGAGTAATTTTTCATAATGATGGCTTAGGTTGTCGAGCTTGCCCGAAATCCAGTTAAAAAAACGTTTGATTTTACCCGGCTTTTTATTTGGATCTTGGCGCTCTGCCCAGTGAGCAGACAACATCGGGTCAAGGGTGAAACTCACAAACATTGAAATCAGTACAGCGGTACTGACGGTTACACCAAATTGATAGAAGAAACGCCCAATAATGCCGCCCATAAATGCCACAGGTAAAAATACCGCGACAATGGTCAATGTTGTGGCCAATACAGCTAAACCAATTTCTTTCGTGCCGTCGAGTGCAGCGGTGACGTGGTCCTTGCCCATATCGGCATGGCGGACAATATTTTCGCGTACTACAATAGCATCATCAATCAGGAGACCGATACTCAGTGAGAGAGCTAGTAGGGTCATCATATTGATGGTAAAACCAAAAATCCAAACAAAGGTGAGGGTACCTAGTAGTGAAATCGGTAGAGTTAAACCTGTAATGGCTGTCGAACGAAATGAGCCGAGAAATAACAAAACAATGAGTACCGCAAGTACTGCACCTTCAATAATCGTACGTGCCACGTCTTTAATGCTGCCACGAATACCTTTTGAAGAATCAACCACAATTTCTGCGGTCGTGCCTTGCGGCAATTGCTGTTGGATTTTACTTAAGGTTTTACCGGTATTATCAACCACCTCAATTACATTAGAGTCCGAACTTCTCAGAATGTCGACAGCGACGGCTGTTTTACCATTCAGATAGGCACTCGACTCCATTTCAGCTTGGCTATCTTCGATTTCAGCAATTTGTTTGAGATAAATCGGCGCGCCATTTTTATTGGCAACCACTAAATCTCCGAAAGAATTTGGGTGAATAACCCGAGATTTAATTTCGACCACCAATTCTGAGTTCTTTTGTTTTAAAGTCCCCCCCGGAACTTCAATATTTTCAGATTTTAGGGTGTTTATAACTTGGTCTATCCCAATCCCGAAACTTTGTAATTTTTGTGGATTTACTTGTATCCGAATTTGACGCTGCGCATCGCCCAATAAATTGACCGTACCAACACCGGGAACCGTTCTAAGCTGTGGCACAATCCGTTGATTCAGATAGGAACTCAAATCACGTAAAGACATGTCCTTCGATTCAAAAACAATCGACATAATCGCACTGGCAGTAGGGTCGTAGCGTTCTACAATCGGGTCATCAATTTCATCACGAAATTGTGCGGTTACTGGTGCAATTTTATCTCGAATATCCTGTGCAGCTACAGAGGACGAGACATCTAGATTAAATTCGACAATAACCGTGGATAAACCTTCACTGGACTGTGAAATGACTTGCTTGAGGCCTGAAATCGTATTGATCTGATCTTCAAGTTTCTTAGTGATTTCAGATTCGACAGACTCAGGAGAAGCACCCGGATAGTTGGTGTAGACTACAACAAAAGGGAAGTCGACATCAGGAAACTCCTCAACGCCCATACGTTGCCAAGAAGCAAGTCCTAACACCATCAGACAAAACATCATCATGATGGTGAAAACAGGATATTTCACACTAATTCGGGTTAACCACATAACAACTGTCCTGCCTTATTCTTTTAATTTTGGCTGATACTTACATCTTGTTTGATATCTGAATCATTAAATTTAATTCGGCTGATCAGATCACTATTTTGTAAGCCCTGAACAATCGCGGTGTTATTGCTATAACTCTGATTCAAAATTTGTATAGGTACTTTGGCAATTTTATTTTGACGAATGACCCAGACGTAAGGTTTATCTTTTAGACTTTGAATGGTATCGAGTGGAATTTTTTGGCCTGAAATATTATCCGTGCCTAAGATGTGACCTTCGACAAAAGCACCAATACTTAATGATGTAATGGTTTCATTTGGGGCTGCAAAAAATTCAATTTGACGACTGGCTTGATCGGCAATCGGTGAAATTCGGCTGATTTGTGCTGTGAGTAAATTGCTATTGCCTTGGATGTTATATTCAATCTTTTGTCCAATTTTCAGCGCTGCCTGCTGATCACTTGGTAATTTGGCTTGAATTTCTAATTGGTCTGGATTGACGATTTCAAAAAGGGTTTGTCCGGCAGCAACCGTTTGTCCCGGTTCAACATCACGTTTGGTAATCACGCCTTGGATAGGACTATAAATGGTGCCGTCTTGATTGGCTTTACGTGCAATATCGACATTGGCTTGTTGGGCACGAACATTTTCCATTTGAGCTTGGTAATCGACACGACTTTGTTCAAACTCTACTTTGGAAATAAAGCCTTGATTCAGCAAACGCTGTTTGCGCTCCATCATTAGTTTGGCTTGATTGGCTTGAGCTTGCGTGGATGCGAGGTTCGCTTGAGATTGAGCAAGACGTGCTGCGTTGTCTTGATTATTTAAATGCACCAATACTTGGCCTTTGCTGACACGTTGTCCGACCTCTGCATTAACATTGGTTGCAGTCGCAGTGACTTGGGCTTGAATACTGCTCTGATTGACTGCCCGAATGGTGCCTGTAAAGGCTGTTTTTGAAATGGCGTTGCCTTGTTCGATCGTGACCAGATCTTGTTGAATCAATTCAATCTTATTTTCTGGTTTTACACTTTGCTGCGAATCTTCTTTTTGACATGCAGCCAAAGTCAGGCTTATGCAAAGCAGGCTAAGCTTTAAAAATGGGGATGATTGCTGTGCAGATTGCATAATGGTCCTTATATCAGCGGTCTACAAAAGCAATTGAATAACAAGTTTATTCCATCGCTTTTAAACGCGTAATAATTCTGTCGTATTCAGCTTCTGTATTTCGATAGCGAGTTTGTAACGATTGAATGTATTCTTTTTTCGCTACCATATTTTTTTGATTATTATCCAACATTGTTTTTAATTTTGCCGGAACGGTTTCACCTTTTCGAAAATGTTCACGTTCTTGGCGAACAAATAATACACGATCATTTTGTAATTGTTTTAATTGTTCTTGTTCAAACACGATCTGTTTACGTATACCAGTCAGTGCATCACGCTTTTTAATGGCCGCAGTTCGGCTATTGGTATAGGCTTTTTTAAGTTTGATATCTGAAGCTTGCTGACGTGCTTGGGCAGCACGCTGAGGAGCTTGTCTAACGTCCGCTTCAGCATTGTAGGGGCGGTTACGTTTAATCACTTGCATATTTTGATCAAGTGCTTCATAACCATAGCGGATGTGATTTGGTGTCACATTGGTACTGATGTTTGCTATGCCTTTACTGTCATAGTAACGATACCAAGTCGCCTTTTGTGGTTGCTGCGTATTGGTTGGTGCAGCAAATAAAAGCGGGGTATAAGCCAACAAACAAGCCGTCAGAATGACTTTTTTTGAGAAATGTTTAAGGCCAATCAAGTGAATTTTTTTTGTAAACGGACTCAACCTTGTACTCCCCAGTTTAAAGTTGACTAAATTACTTATTTTAAAGTAATAATCTTGCTATAATATGCTTAATTAAGACAATTAAATACTATTCCAAGTTAAAAAAAAATCGTTGGTCATCGGAAAGTGTGAAGCAGTTAATAAAAACAAGAAATCTTGTGTGTTTGCGCAGAAAATGTTCATTGAAAACGCAAGTAAAGATATGTTAAAAATGTTCACAACTTGTAAATAATAATGCTGCTAACTTAATTGTTTGTACATCCTCAATGGGTAGGGTCAATAAATGGACGATAAATTCCAAAATCTAAAAGTCATGGTAATTGATGATTCAAAAACCATTCGTCGTACGGCCGAAACGCTGCTTCAGCGTGAAGGATGTGAAGTCGTCACTGCTGTAGATGGTTTTGAAGCACTGTCAAAAATTGCCGATGCAAATCCAGATATCGTATTTGTCGATATTATGATGCCACGTCTTGATGGCTATCAAACTTGTGCCCTGATTAAAAACTCTCAAAATTATCAAAATATTCCTGTGATTATGCTTTCAAGTAAAGACGGTTTATTTGATCAGGCGAAGGGTCGTGTTGTGGGTTCGGATGAATACTTAACGAAGCCATTCAGTAAAGATGAATTGCTGAATGCAATCCGTAATCACGTTACAGCTTAATTAGATTTTTTATTTTTTGGGGAAAAAGCATGGCACGTATCCTAATCGTTGATGATTCACCAACAGAAACTTTCCGTTTTAAAGAAATTTTAGGTAAACACGGATTTGAAGTGATTGAAGCTTCAAATGGGGCAGATGGGGTGACAATGGCTCAAGCTGAGTTACCAGACTTGGTCTTAATGGATGTGGTAATGCCGGGTGTGAATGGTTTCCAAGCAACACGTCAAATTGCACGTGGTGCGACCACCAAGCATATCCCGATTGTCATTGTAAGTACCAAAGATCAGGCAACTGACCGTGTTTGGGGTAAACGCCAAGGTGCTTCTGATTATCTAACTAAACCTGTAGACGAAAAACAATTAATTGATGTGATTAAGCAACACCTCAATGCAGGATAAAGCTCTATGGCAGCAAATGGATTTATCGAATTACTTCGAATCGCAAAACGAGGAAACAAAAACTACGTTTCCACTGAAAATGAAGTAAACCGATGGTCAGGCATTGCTTTTGAGATGATGGGGCAATATTACGTTGCTCCTTTAGGTGAAGTAGCTGAAGTGATCTACCCACCAAAATATACGCCAGTTCCCAACACCCAACCTTGGGTGATGGGATTAGCCAATATTCGGGGACGCTTACTTTCTTTGTCTGACCTAGCACAATATATAACCGGTCATCGAAGTAGTTTTTCACCCACTCAAAAAGTTTTATGTATTAGTCATAATGACCATTATGTCGGTTTGATAGTCGATCAAGTTTTGGGTATTCAACACTTTAATAAGAAAAGTTATTTTTCTAAAGATAATGAGTTGGATCGAAATTTGCAGGAATATTGTCAGGGGTATTTCCACCAGCATAACCAGCAGTGGAATGTATTTCTCTTCAGTCGTTTACTGCAAAATCCAAAATACATGAACGCATCTATAAAATTTATAAATTAATTGTCGCGCACGAACGAAAGAAGGCGTAATCGGGGAGAAGCTGAATGGGCTTTAAACTTAAAAAGAAAAATACGGGTGAAAGCACCAGTGGTCGTAAAGGCGGTAATGCTTTTCTGGCAAAACTGCAATCACAGACAGATCAATTATCTCGAGTTTTTGGTGATAGTGAAAAATCCAAACCATTTATTTATGGTGCGATTGGTTCATTAGTACTGGCAACGATTATTTTATTATACCTATTCTATAGCGTTCCTCGCGGTAACCAATTAACGCAAAGTTTGGGTGAACTCCGTCTTCTTTCGCAAACAATTTCGCGTCAAGCAACTGAGGCAACTGCATCAGGTACTGAAGATGCAATGAAAAAATTAATTGCCTCTCAAGATTCGTTCAAAGAAAACTTAGAAACTGTAAAAGACATTCATGCAAATACAGATGCGCTGAAATCTGTAGATACGCAGTGGGCTGAGGTTTCAAAAAGTATTGACTTGATTACTTCGCAACAAAAAATCATTAACAAGTTATATGACACGAACATCGCGATTGGTGAAACCATTCCGGGGATTCAGGCTGAATATAACTTGATGGTCGACCAAATGGCACGTCAAGACATGCCTTCGAACCAGGTGGTTATTGCGAAAAACCAAGTATTCATTGCAGAACGTATTTTACGTTCGATCAGTTCGGTACTTTCAGGTTCTGATAGCTCACGTGAGTCTGCGGATGACTTCAGTGCCGATACTGAAACCTTCGGTTTGTACTTAAATGCTCAATTGGATGGTAGTACAGAGCTTGGTGTACAACGTATTGAAAGCCCTGAATTACGTGAATCACTTGAAGGTATTAAAGCCGAATATGACGACGTATTAAAATCAGCTTCAGCGACGATTTTGAAAAACTCAACGCAAATTGTGAACGTACGTAAAGCATCTTCACAAATTTTTGCTGAGTCAGACAATTTGTTGGGTAATTTAAATCAATTGTCTTCTAACACTGGTCTGAAAACCATTTTACCTGCGGTACTGTTGATTCTTGCATTAACAGCCTTCTTGATCTGTGTATTCAAACTTCTTTCTTTACGTGGTCAATCGGATAAATTCCGTGTAACCCGTCTTCAAGAAGAATATGACCGTAACCAGAACGCGATTTTACGTTTACTCGATGAAATTGCCGATCTTGCAGACGGTGACTTGCGTTCGTATGCGACGGTATCTGAAGACTTTACCGGTGCGATTGCCGACTCGATTAACTTCGCAATCGACCAATTACGTGACCTTGTATCGCGTATTACAGAAACTTCTCAAGAAGTTGCACAATATACGGCGAATACGCAGGGTATTACCAACCAGCTTGCAGAAGCATCTGAGCATCAGGCACAAGAGATTGCTGGTGCATCTGCCGCGATTAACGAAATGGCAATGTCGATTGACCAAGTATCTTCGAACGCTGAAGAATCAGCTGTCGTAGCAGAACGTTCAGTACAAATTGCTGCAAACGGTGCAGATGTTGTAAACCGTTCAATTGAAGGTATGGACACGATTCGTGAACAGATTCAGGAAACGTCAAAACGTATTAAACGTTTGGGTGAGTCTTCTCAAGAGATTGGTAACATTGTCGCACTGATTAACGATATTGCCGACCAAACGAACATCTTGGCATTAAACGCAGCAATTCAGGCGTCGATGGCGGGTGAGGCAGGTCGTGGTTTCGCCGTGGTAGCGGATGAGGTACAGCGTCTTGCGGAACGTTCAGCGTCTGCAACCAAACAGATTGAAGGCTTGGTAAAAACCATTCAAACGGATACTAACGAAGCCGTAATTTCAATGGAACAAACGACTTCGGAAGTTGTACGTGGTGCGAACTTGTCTAAGGATGCCGGCGTAGCACTGGATGAAATTCAGTCTGTATCGGGTAACTTGGCGAAACTGATTGCAAACATTTCGGATGCTGCAAAACTTCAGTCTGCTTCAGCAGGTCATATTGCGACAACGATGAACGTTGTACAAGAAATTACCTCGCAAACCACCAGTGCAACATTTGATACTGCACGTTCGGTATCTGAATTGGCGAACATGGCTGAATCATTACGTGAATCTGTATCTGACTTTAAACTCCCAGAGTAAGTCAGGCGCAAACCTGCAGTACCTTAGCTACGGTTAGGGTACTGCACCGATTACAGATAACACATCGATAAGGTGAACTTAACGTCACAGTTAAGTCTTAGGTGATGGTTACAATTAAGTTTGAGCAACCTTCTTGGTGGCAAAACATAAGAAGCCTTAGCTATGAAAGAAATATTAAAAAATTTAGTTGAAACAACTACGCTTCCTGAAGATAGTTATCTTGATCAAGATGCAGAAATTTTAGAGATTTTTGTTGAAGAAATAGAAGAAATCTTTGAAGAACTGGCGGGTTTATTTACAACTTGGTTGGAAAATCCACAAGATAAAGACACTTTAACGACGATTCGTCGTCATTTCCATACACTGAAAGGTTCAGGTCGTATGGTTGGGGCAAAATCGGCGGGTGAAACTGCATGGGCAGTTGAAGATACGCTGAACCGTGTCATTGCGGGTTCAGTACAGTTAACGCCGACCGTTCAAAAGTTTGCACAAACAGTTTTAAATGTTTATCAATATAAGCTCTATCCACGGTTTAAAAATGTTGCCGAATTGGATGTTGACTTACGTCCATTGGTTTTAATGGGGCAACAATTACAACAAAATATTAGCCTTGAGCCTGCACTCGAAGAATTATTAAAACTGGCAGATCAATTAAAATCTGAAGATGGTGTCACTGGTTTAGAACTGACTGATGTTGAAGCTACAGCGTCTGTAGAAGTGCTTGAAAGCACAATTGATGCGGTTGTTGAATCAGAACCTGCTCCTGAACAAGTGGATGCAGATGCATCACTGGTCGAAGAGACAGTGAGCATTTTTATTGAAGAAGCTGAAGAACATCTACAAACGATTGATCAGTTCCTCCAATCTGATGACAGTAAATCACAAGATTATAATGGCTTGATTCGCGCGCTACACACCTTGCGTGGTAGTTCGTCGATGGCGCAAATCGAAGAGATTTTTGAAGCCAGTTCAAAAGTTGAAAACTTATTCAAAACCTTATTACAAGACGAAATCGTATCGAGCTCGAAAGAAACTGCTTTATTGATTCAATATGCTGAATTTGTTCGTGATTATTTGCACGTGCTGCGTTCAGGGGATAAGGCAAATCTTACATCTATTTATGAAACCTTCAAAGCTGCTTGGGATGATTATGGTTTTGCTAGCCAAGATCAATTGGCGCCTGAAGATAATCCGCAAGGTTTGGTTTCTAAACTAATCGAATTAAATATTGATCAGTTATTAGATGCTGAATTTGAGTTTGATAAACGTGCCCTTGCTGAATTCCCAGACTATATTCAACAGCTTAGTCAACAAGCTTTAGAGTTGATTGAACATACGGATAATCGTGCGTCTGTTGGAATCCATGATTTCACAACTCAACTGCGTGCAGCATATCAGTCTTTAGTTGAAAAGCCTGAATTACTCCATGCTGATTATGGCTATGAGTTATTTGCGCAAGCACATCAGGAGTTTATTCACTTATTTGACACTTTAGCTGCGGGTCAGCGTGTGGTGTTAAGTGAAGATGTTCAACGTTTCTTAAATGAGCTGACTGCATTTGTTCAACAAGACATTGAAGCAGTTGCAGCGACGACAACACCAGAAGCCCATGTAGTTGCTGAACCTGTTGCCACTGTAGAAGATAAAGCCGCTGTTCCAAATACAACAGCAGTAGACTTTGCACAATTAAGTCAGCGTATTCAACTTGATCATCAACAGATGCAAGCGGTGGATGCGAATAATGACTTTGATGAAGATCTTTTAGGGATCTTTATTGAAGAGGCAGAAGAATTATTGGTGGGGATTGATCAAGACCTCAGTACTTGGACACGTGATCAGACCAATACTTCAGCTTTGAATAATTTAATGCGTTATTTGCATACCCTAAAAGGTGGTGCAAATATGATTGCCGCATCTCATGTGGGTTTAATTTCGCATGAATTAGAATCGATTTATGAGCGCATTATTCGTCAGCAAATTTCGATTACGCCTGCGTTAATTCAAATTATTCGTTTAGTGCAGGATGATATTTCAGATCGTATTCAAACCATTCGTGACCAAGGGATCGACTACCCAGCGAATAATGTGATCGATATTCTCAAGAATATTCAGTCAATTGTGGCAGGAGAGCGTTCAGAAGCTGTTGCATTGGCTTCGGCCCCTATTTCTGCTGAAACTGAACAAACAGCAGTAGAACCAGATGTATCGGTGTCAGAGCCGATGGATGTTGCTGAAGACACTGCAGAAGCAGTGGTTGAAGCTCAAACGACTGCTCACACTGAGTCTGCTGTTGAACATCTTGAACATGCGGTTGCTGAACATGTTGAGCATCCAGATGACGATCTACGTTCTGTCATGGAAGAAACCTTCCTTGAAGAGTCTGAGGAAATTCTTGAACAAGCCGTTCAATTATTAAATCAATGGACTGAACAACGTAGTGACCGTAACGTATTGCTTCAATTACAACGTGCTGCCCACAGTATTAAGGGTGGTGCGCGTATGGTTGAAAATGAACCTGTTGCCGCAATTGCGTATCAACTTGAGACGACGTTTGAGCATTTCGCGGTTCATCATTTCAACTCAAATGCATATGACGGCTTACTCAAAACGACGTTGGCATGGTTAAAAGAAGCGATCTTCAACCACGACTATAGTAATTTTGATAGCATCAAATTGAGCCTAGAATCCATTCAGTATGTGGATGTTACGGTTCAATTGCCAAACCGTGTTGCAGAATTAGAACAAGGTATTGTCAGTAAAGGCTTTGAATTTATTCAAGGTGATGGTGTTGAACCTCCATCTATGTTGGGTGAATGGTCTGAAGCTAATTCTTCTGATAACAGTAATGAGATGATTCGTATCTCGGCTGATCTCGTCGAGAAGATGATTGACTTATCAGGCGAAAACTCGATTAACCGTTCACGTATTGAGATGGACTTAGGTCAGCTAGGCAATACCTTGAATGAAATGGAGTTAGCAATTAAGCGACTTGCTGACCAGTTACGTCGAATGGATGGTGAGCTTGAGTCACAAATTATTGCCAAACATGGTTCTGAAAATTCACGCTATGCGGATTTCGACCCATTGGAGATGGACCAATATTCATCGATTAACCAATTGTCAAAATCTCTAGCCGAATCTGCGTCGGATTTGGTTGACTTCAAGAGTACTTTGGCAGAAAAAATCCGTGATGCGGAAGGTTTGTTATTACAACAATCACGTATTCAGTCAGAAATTCAAGAAAGTCTGATGCGTACCCGTTTGGTGCCATTTGATCGTTTGTTACCACGTTTACAACGTATTGTGCGTCAAACCTCTTCGACCTTGAACCGTCCTGCAGAATTGATTGTTCAAAATACAGAAGGTGAATTGGACCGTACGATCTTAGAGCGTTTGGTGACACCATTTGAACATATGCTGCGTAATGCGGTCGACCATGGTTTAGAAGATCCTGCTGACCGTTTGGCTTTGAAAAAGCCAGAAGTGGGTAGCATTGTCTTGAATATTAGTCGTCAGGGTACCGATGTGCTGGTGTCTTTCAGTGATGATGGTAAAGGGATTGATGAAGCCAAGATTAAAGACAAAGCCTTAAAACTTGGTTTAATCAAAGCAGATCAGTTCCTCGATAAACAAGAAATCTTGCAATTGATCTTCCATCCAGGTTTCTCAACGGCACAAGCGGTAACGCAAATTTCGGGTCGTGGTGTTGGTCTGGATGTGGTGCAAAGTGAAATTAAAGCCTTGGGTGGTCATGTTTCCGTTGAGTCTGAGTTAGGTAAAGGGACGACCTTTACCATTCGTGTACCAACGACGGTAGCCGTCAGCGATGCCTTGATGGTGAAAGCCGGCGATCAACAATACGCAATTTCGTTAGCGCAAATTGAACGTATTGTCCGTATTGCACCGACGGCACTCGAAACTTACTTCAATAGTAAGGATGACGTGTTTAAAATTGACAACACCAATTACAAACTACGTTATCTATCAGAGTTTGTGGGTAATCAGCCAATTCCACGTTTAAATAATGTTGGCCATTCATTGCCTGTATTGCTAATAAAAGGCAACAGTGGTCAAACCATTGCTTTATTGGTAGATCAGCTGGTGGGTTCACGTTCTCAAATCGTGGTGAAACCAATTGGTCAACAATTTACCAGTGTGGCCGCGATTGCAGGTGCCACGATTCTAGGTGATGGTCATGTATGTTTGATTTTGGATGGGCAAAATATTGCACGTCAAATTCAAACTACGCAGCGTGTTAAACATTCAGCTGAACAGCGTGATTTGGGCCGTCAAGCCAATGCGCGTCGTTTAGTGATGATTGTCGATGACTCGGTGACAGTACGTAAGGTGACTTCACGCTTACTTGAACGTCAAGGTTATGACATCGTGACAGCGAAAGATGGTGTGGATGCAATTGAACAGCTTGAAAATGTCCGTCCAGACTTGATGCTACTCGATATTGAAATGCCACGTATGGATGGTTTCGAAGTGACAAACTTAGTCCGTCACCATGACATTCACCGTGACTTGCCAATCATTATGATTACATCGCGTACAGGTGAAAAACATCGTGAGCGTGCATTTAGCTTAGGTGTGACTCACTATATGGGTAAACCATTCCAAGAAGCTGAATTGCTTGCCAATATTGAAGCTTTAATTGCAGAAAAGCAGGGGTAATCTATGAGCCAAAATACTGTTTCTCAGGTTGTCAGCGATAAAATTGATCAGCAGGAACTGCAACATCTCATTACGGTTTCTACCGGTTTTATCGATGCGTATATCATTGACTGTCATGGTAAAGAGCCAATGTTGTTGCCACAAAATATTGTTCTTTCAGCGCTCGATAGTGCAACCAATGTTCCTTTTGTTGAATGGCATGAATTGAAATTGCCTGTTTTCTCAGTCAATGATCCTGCAAAAAATCAGGGTGTGGCTTTGGTCATTGAAGGGGATGATGTTGGACAGCGTTTTGCACTGATGTGTAATGAGATGCCGAAAACCATTCGTTTGCGTATTTCTGAAGTGGTTGATGAAGAAAAAGCCGTGAAAGACGCCAATATTTTCCAATATGTACGCATGGCCGATCAGGTATTTCATATTCCAAATTTAGCCAATATTCAAAACAGCATTGGGCTTCAAGCGGCTTAATATTTGCAAAAACGAGATATAAAAAAAGGAACTCAATGGAGTTCCTTTTTTTGACTATGTGGGGAATATTTAAGCCAACAGGTTTTCTAAAATCTTTTCGTAAATTTCAGAAAGTGGCTCCAACTCTGCCACATTAACGTGTTCATTGATTTGGTGAATCGTAGCATTTAAAACACCCAGTTCAAGCACCTGTGCTCCTGTAGGCGCAATGAATCGACCATCAGAAGTACCACCACTGGTCGAAAGTTCAGTTTCAGTCCCAGTAACTTCTCGTATGGCATCACGTGCGGCATTTACTAACTCACCTACTGGGGTTAGGAATGGCAAACCAGATAACGTCCACGAGATGTCATATTCAATGCCATGACGATCTAAAATTTCCAAAGTACGTGCTTTGAGTTCATCTGCCGTTACTTCTGTTGAATAACGGAAGTTAAAGAGTAAATTCATCGTGCCCGGAACAACGTTGGTTGCGCCTGTACCGGCATTGATATTGGAAATTTGAAAAGATGTTGCGGGGAAGTATTCGTTGCCATTATCCCACACGGTATCGCAAAGTTCAGCCAGTGCCTTTGATGCTGTATGGATTGGATTGACCGCTAGATGTGGGTAAGCAACGTGCCCTTGTTTACCCTTAACCGTTAAATTGGCATTTAGCGAACCACGACGACCATTTTTAACAATATCGCCAAGTGTGTTGGTGCTAGATGGTTCACCCACCAAACACCAAGTCATTTTTTCATTACGCGCTTCTAAAGTTTCAACAACTTTGACAGTCCCGTTGATCGAAGGACCCTCTTCGTCAGAGGTAATAAGAAATGCAATCGAACCTTTATGATTTGGATGCTTTGCAACAAAACGTTCTGAAGCAACAACCATAGCTGCCAACGCGGTTTTCATATCTGCGCTGCCACGACCATACAGTTTACCGTCGCGAATTTCAGGAAGAAATGGGTCAGAACCCCATGCATCCAAGTTACCCGTAGGTACTACATCCGTATGACCTGCAAAGCAAAATACTGGTGCTTCAGTCCCTTTACGTGCCCAAAGATTATCTACATCATCAAAACGCATATTTTCAATGTTAAAGCCAATTTTGGCTAAACGATCCGCCATAATGTTCTGGCAGGTATGGTCAATCGGTGTCACCGACGGTTGGCGAAGTAGTTCTAGGCTGAGATCAAGAGTTGCTGTTGAGGTCATGCTAAATACAGAAGTCAAAAATGTCGCAATATAATAGGCGAATCAACAAGCGAAGGGAAATTTAGACGTAAAAAACCCTATTAAAAAAATAGGGCTCTTTTATAAAATCTTGGGAAATAAATTAATTGCGGCGAATTTCTTCTGAAGTTTTCTCTGCAGTATTGGTTACCGCATCTCCAGCTTTAGATACGTCTTGACCCATACCCTTTACTGTATTACAACCTGTCAGTATAAAAGCGACCATAAGTGATGCAGCTAGAATTTTTTTCATTGACTGTATTCTCCATTATGAAAGAATAATTTTTAGAGGAATAAATTATTCTGATGTGAGATTTAGATTAAAAAATGGCCGTATTAAACAGTAGGTGGTTTTTATGGTGATTAAGTAAATTAATGTAATTTCTACTAAACTACAAATTTCGTCTTCCGTTATTTTAAGTGATTTGCGGTAAAACCAAGCGTGGTTGTCTATACATATAATAGCTTTCCTCACTGTCTTTTTTATATAAACCATCTGTCCACCAATGTGCGGTTGCACTTGTCGGTTGCTGCTTCACGCAAATCCATTCATGTCGTTGTAGGCGATAATAGCCTTGACTCGTAGATGGAATGACATGTCCCCATTGACCTATTCTACGTGCAGGATTGACCCAGTTTGGTAATGTGCTGGTACGCTGAATAGGTAAATATAATTGACCCTTTAAAACGCAATAGCGCTGTTGAATCTGCTGCCCAAGTGCTTCATCAAATTGGAATTGTTTTTGGGTGAAATGATTGAGCTTTCGAGCCAAAGTATCACTACGATTTAAGCCATACCAATAAGGTAATTGAAAATCACGCTCGGCTAGATAATATTTTAAAGCCACTTCCCAATGTTCAACTTCACCACTTTCAGTATTTTTTAAAACAAAATCGAGTTCACCTACTGTACGAGGGCCGTCAATTTTTTGAATGCTATGTCCGAGTAACTGGTAGGGATGGTATGGGTGATCGAGAAGCCAAAACCACATAAACATTTCGAAACGTAAACCAAGACGAGTACTTTTTAATTTTTGTAAAAATTCTACTAATGCACTTGGGTGTTGTTCGAGTTGTTTTAAACGGGGTAGGTAGGCTTCAAAATGTTTTTGCCAAAGCTCGCTTGGATGAAAATGAAAGGGATAGCGGATTTCGAGTTCATAGGGAATTTGCTGCAGAATATTTGGGCTAGCAATACAGAAAGCTAATTGGCGAACTAAGGGCTGTTTAAATTGCAACCATGGCTCAAAATAAGACGACGTTGTCGGGGTTACAGCCATATTGAAACCTTTCGAATAATGCAGAATAACAACGGATAATTGTTAAAAACATCTTATACTACCTGAATTGAAAGTTCAGGGTAGCGGTATGAAGACGTTGTTTTGGCGAAGCTTAGTGGTTGTCTTTGTCATTTTAGGCTTTATAGGGGCTTTATTGCCGGGAATGCCCACGACAGTCTTCTTAATTTTAGCGGCATGGGCGGCTTCAAAAGGCTGGCCACAAATGGATGCTTGGTTGTTGAATCATCCTAAATACGGCCCAACCCTACGCGCTTGGCGCGAAAATGGCACCGTCCCCCGCAAAGCAAAATGGTTCGCATCGATCATGATGTTTGTGAGTGGCCTGATTATGCTTTTTACATCAGCACCGATTGCCGTCAAGATATTCACTGACTTAACCATGTTGATTGTTGGCATTTGGTTATGGACACGACCAGAGCCAAATAAGATTAGAACTATTGAAACATCGCCGCAGACACAACCACAAGATAAAGATAAGCAGAAAGAGCAAGAGCATGTCTGAATATACCCAAGATCAAGCAGATATCCTGATTAACTTGAAAGATCAAACTTTAACTTTGCCGAAACTGAATAAGTTTTACCTCATTTCATCGGGTAAAAATGGCATTGGTGAGCAGGAAAATAGTGGCAAGACGCCACGAGGCTGGCATCAAGTGGCTGAAAAGTTTGGTGGACAACAACCTCAAAATGCAGTTTTTAAAGCACGTCAGTGGACCGGAGAGGTTTACGACGAGCAACTTGCTGCATCACACCCTGATCGGGATTGGATTTTATCTCGAATATTATGGCTCAGTGGTTTAGAACCCGGCTTTAATGCAGGTGAGGGCTGTGATACTTATCAGCGTTATATTTATATTCATGGCACACCAGATCGCGAGCCTATGGGTATACCGATGTCACATGGTTGTATTCGCATGCGAAACAGCGATGTTGTAGAACTTTATCAATTGATTCCATTAAATGCGCTGGTTTACATCACTGAACATTGAACACGTCGTTATAAGCATAAGCCATGAAAACCGAAGTTCATGGCATCAAAACAAAGATTTGAAAAATTAAAGTGAGTTTGAAAGGCGTTTTTTTGTCAGGACTTTTGTCAGGACTAATGCTCGCAAACTAACAGAAAATCGTGTTTGAATGTATTTTGTACACTAGGGTGTTTTAGAATGCAGTGTGTGTGGTGAATTAATCGTCGGTTTGCTGAATGATTAGTTATGAGTCCACGCGAAAAACTGTTTTTATGTGAATGATGCAGAATATAAGTCCTATTTTTAGTAATAAATTTACAGGTTTATAGCTAAAAAATGTTCAAAAATACTGATTTTTCCGCAATATAACTTATTTTTTAATCACTCAAACAGAAAAAGTGGAAAAGAGTTAGAAAAGCGTTTGACAGACCGTGAGGATTCTCTATAATGCACCTCATCAAACGATGAACATGTTTTGAAAAGGGCGCTTAGCTCAGTTGGTAGAGCGTCTGCCTTACAAGCAGAATGTCGGCGGTTCGATCCCGTCAGCGCCCACCAAACCTTTTCAGCGTTAAGATATTTAGAGTGCAGCGGTAGTTCAGTTGGTTAGAATACCGGCCTGTCACGCCGGGGGTCGCGGGTTCGAGTCCCGTCCGCTGCGCCACTTTAAATCTTAATTCGTTTGAACCACAATAGCGACATTGTGTAAGTGCAGCGGTAGTTCAGTTGGTTAGAATACCGGCCTGTCACGCCGGGGGTCGCGGGTTCGAGTCCCGTCCGCTGCGCCATTTACATGATAGACCTTTTGAGGGCGCTTAGCTCAGTTGGTAGAGCGTCTGCCTTACAAGCAGAATGTCGGCGGTTCGATCCCGTCAGCGCCCACCATATTTTTTTGCGATGCAGCGGTAGTTCAGTTGGTTAGAATACCGGCCTGTCACGCCGGGGGTCGCGGGTTCGAGTCCCGTCCGCTGCGCCATTTCAAAGAATATAATTGTTGTACCCTTTAAGGGCGCTTAGCTCAGTTGGTAGAGCGTCTGCCTTACAAGCAGAATGTCGGCGGTTCGATCCCGTCAGCGCCCACCATATCTTTTAAGATATAGGTTGTGTTTCGAAAGAAACTACGTGATGCAGCGGTAGTTCAGTTGGTTAGAATACCGGCCTGTCACGCCGGGGGTCGCGGGTTCGAGTCCCGTCCGCTGCGCCATTTATCTTAAAAATCTCTGTTCAAGAGAATGCCTTTAGAAAAATCTTCGATTTTTCTCTTGCGCTCAGACAAGGCTCCGCTTTGTTACTCTTCGCTCAGGGCGCTTAGCTCAGTTGGTAGAGCGTCTGCCTTACAAGCAGAATGTCGGCGGTTCGATCCCGTCAGCGCCCACCATATTCTTCTATAGAAACTTCTTTATCCAAAAGCTTGCCTAAATTTTCTGATTTACATAAAATTCGCTCTATAATAATTTTAATATTGTATGTGATCTATGAGAAATCCATATCAGCGCAAGGCAGCGTCTAAAACTCAAACTACAAATTACAATCCTCAAGAAACCTATAAACAATTTATTGAAAATATGGTCGCTCAAGGTGGCGTGATTGCGTTATATCAAGATGGTTGGGCACTTTGTGCGACACCTACAGGTCAACGTTCCTTCGCTATTTGGCAAAACCGTGGTTTGGCACGTTTATTAATTAAAGACAATTGGTCCAATTATGAAATTCAGGAAATTTCATTAAAAGACTTTATCGAAAAAGTCATTCCGTTTTTACGCAGCGAGAGCACTACGGTATCTTTAGATTTGACCCCAGAAGGGCAAAATATTTTGGTTGCGCCTGAAAAGATGCTGTTAGATATTAAAAATTATTTATATCAAGTCTATCAACAGCGCCCAGAAATCTTTGAAAACCTTAAAATTCCTTTGCCACGTAGCATTCGTTTAAATTAATTGTTTATTTACAGCATAAAAAAGCCCTTGTTTACTGATCAAACAAGGGCTTTTTTTAATATTCGTTAAGTACAAAACCGCTCAAAAAAGCAAAATATTCACGTAGCCAAGAGTTGTAGCGGATGTACAGCGGTGTAGGCGCTGCAATGGTATACACCTGTGTATAGCCTAACTTTCGTGCAATTGCTTTTGCACGTGGAAGGTGAAAGTCACTACTGGCAATTGCAATGGGGGCATCAAGAGAAATCTGATGTCGTTTTAAAATTATTTTACTGTTGATCAGATTGAGTTCTGTGCTGGTACTTCTGCTTTCTTCATATATGCGTGCGGCTGAAATGTCATAGTGTTGAAGTAAATAGCGCTTCATGACAGAAGATTCGGTCATTTTTTCATTAAAGCCTAAACCACCCGTCATGATCATAATAGTATTGGGCTGTTTCAAGGCATACGGTGCTGCGGCATCGAGACGCGCCTTTAAGGTCGGAGAGGGTTGACCATTTTCAATACCGCTACCCAAAACGATGATGGCTTGGACGGAAGTAAATGGCTTGGATTGCTGGCTATTGAAGTGTAAATACGCAAAAAACAGTAAAAGGCTCAATAGCCAAAGCCAAAACAACCACCATGCCGCACACCAGAGCCTTTTGAGTTTAGGGTATTGATCTAAAATATTGTGGATTTGGGTTGAAAATAGTCCGGATAAAATAAAAATACACCCAATGACTAAGGGTAAAAGGATGCCTAAATGAATTTTATTTAATGTAAGTAACCAAATGGCATCTACGCAGAGCAGCAAGCCTACACAAAGCAGTAGTATTCTTTTCATGCAAAAAATTAAAGCAGTATTCGTATTTGGCCTAAGTATAGCGTGAAAAAAACCAGACACGAGGTCTGGTTTTTAGTTGGGACTATTTATGAGTAAACATCTTATTAGTAAACATCACGACGGTAACGCCCAGCTTGACGCAGTTCAGCCACGACATCTTCACCTAGTATATCAATCAGTGCGTGGTCAACGTCCGTTGCCATACCGTTGATACTACCGCAAACGTAGATCACGGCACCTTGTTCTACCCATGATTTTAATAAGGTCGCATGGTCACGTAGCTCATGATGCACATAGCGTTTTTCCGCTTGATCACGAGAGAAGGTGAGGTCTATGCGTTGAACTAAGCCTGTGTTTTGCCATGCTTCAATGATGTCTTGATAGAAGAAATCATGTGCGCGTTGACGCTCACCAAAAATCAGCCAGTTTTGCGTATAGTCTTGACGAACGCGTGCATGTAAAAGACTGAGTAAACCTGCAATACCTGTACCGTTACCAATACAAATCACAGGACGATTATCTGCAATCAGATGGAATGATTCATTGGTACGAATACGCAGTTGTAGTGTGCTGTTGATCGCTGCATGTTGTGTTAACCAACCAGAGCCTAAACCAAGCTCACCATCCGCATTGGACTGCTGACGTACCACTAAGCGTAATACTTGCTGACTTGGAATACTGGCAATGGAGTATTCGCGAGTTGGAAGCGGTGGAAGCTGTTCGAGCAAATGATCAAGATTGGCAAATGGTTCAACATCCGTATTTAGGTTGCGATCCAATAATGCATCTTCAATGCGTTGCTGAGTAGAATCAACCACTTGCTGACTTTGAATTTGGTACTTTTGCATGAAGTTTGCAATACGTTCAGCACTATTACCCGGCTGAATCTCTGCAATATCACCCGCTTGCCAGTTGGCTTCATGTTGCGGTTTTAACTCAATATTAAATGCAGGGGCACCTAAACTGTTCGGGTTGAGTAGATCACGTTTGGTCAATGTCCATGCATCAAAAGTTTTTTCAATTTGCATGTGCTGAAGTTCAAGTTTAGTCGCTTTGGCTAAAGCGCTATTCCATGCTTGAATGGCTTGGGTGTCGCCATTATTGACTTCAATTGTGTCAAACAGGGGCTTCGCAGCATTACTTTGCATCCAGCGATGAATCGCATGACCAAAGCTACAGAACGTATCCGGATATTCTTCAGAGCCTAAAGCTAAAACGGCAAACTGAACATGACTCAAATCGAGGCGTTGTGTCATCAGTTTACGTTCAAAGCTTGAAGCGAGATCAGGCGCTTCTCCAGTGCTATAGGTACTTGCAACAAATAAAATCTGAGCGGCTTGCGTTAAGTCATCAGCAGAAAGTTGCTGAACAGCTTTCACTGTGACGGGCTGACGAGCCTCTTGTAAGCTTGTTGCTGTACGCCATGCCAATTGTTCAGACTGACCTGTTTGTGATGCATAGCAAATTAACCAAGGCTGTGCATTTGGGTCGATGGTAACTGGTGCTAAGCTTTGACGGGCTTGCTGTGTCAGTTTTTTCTGTTTACGACGTTTGAGATAGAGCATCCATCCTGTGACAAAGAACAGCGGCATCATGAGGGATGCAATAACCACAAAGAACTGATAAATCGGTCCGAAGAAACTACCGCGATGTACAGGCAACATGCTGGTCATGATTTTTTCATTTAGCTTTTTATCTTCGTATAACTCGATATCGGTAAGAGCATCCGTTTTGTAGTTATAAGTCGCTTTGTTGCGCGCACGTTCATGTTGAGGGACGGCATCCACAAAGTTAATTTCTAATTCACCATTGGCTTTTTTCGGAATATTAAAAGTGACACTTGAGTATTCACGACCAATATTTTGATTAAAGCCATTCCAACTTTGCGTAAGGGCAATATTCACTTGTTCTGGTTTTAGACCACGTTTTTCTCCGCGACCTTCAGCACCATGTTTATTTTCTTGAGCGCCGTGTTCAGAGGGACTCGACGTTGCAGGGTTTCTTTCAGAACGTGCTTGGTGTTCGCCATGAGCTTGTTCTGCATCAGTGGCTTGTTTTTCAGCGCTTTGCTTTTCACCGCGTTGTTTTTCGCTAGCTTGCTTTGCACCCGCCTGTTCAGCAGGTTGTCCATTCGGTTTTGGACGTTCTTGTAACTGGGGCTGTGGACGTTCAACGCCCATGACTTTAAACATGCCATTACGCCACCAATCATAAGACCAGTACAGACCTGTACATGCCAAAATGAGATAAAAAACAATCACCCATGTGCCGACGACTGCATGTAAATCCCATAGGAAATTACGTCCTTTGAGCTTCGGTTTTACTGCAAGCCATTGTTTTACAGAATGTCTTTTTGGCCAACGCAGATACAAACCACTCAATACAAAATAAATCAGCATCAGTGTACATGCGCCGGTAATTTGTTTACCTACAGGGCCAACGGTTAAATTACGGTGTAGTTGCTGTACAAACTGGAAGAATTTTTGACCTTTGATTTCAGGTAAAACTTCGGCTGTATAGGGGTTAACCATCATGTTATAGCCACGACGAGCACCTTCTTTGACAATATTCACGGTACTTGAGGCGGTAGCATCTGAGGCAATAGAGATGCTGTTAATTTTCATGTCAGGATCAGACTGACTAAAGTGCTGATAAAGCTCAGCAGGGGTTAGTTTGGGCTGCTGTTGAGCCTGAACCACATAGCTGTCCTGATTGATTGCTTTAAGTATTTGCTGTTCATAGGAATAAATGGCACCTGTAACCCCCATGAGCGAGAGTATTAAGCCGGCACTAATCCCCAAGAACCAGTGAATCTGGAAAAGGGTTTTCTTAAACATGATGGATTTAATATTGATAAAAGGTTGCTGAATTGCGACGAATTATAAACGATGATGTAGTAGAGAATGTGGAAAAAGTAAGTAATATTCATTCTCATTATTGTAATTATCAATGATCATTTGAAAATTAAACAGATAAAAAAACCTCCAAAAAACGGAGGTTTTTTATACACAAATGTCTGTTTGGCTTAAATAGCTTTAGCAGGGCCTACAGTTTCATTTAAGTGCTTACGAATGGTTGAAAATGGAAACTTCTTACTATCCATACGTTTAGGCAAGATGTATGCACCGTCTTGACCCTTCACTTTAAAGTTTAAAAGGATGAAGTCTTTGGTGTCATACCATTCATGAATGTCTTTCCAACCGACAGTCATCGTACCCATGTTTGCGCCCATACGTTGCTGCATAGAGATCCCATGCGGCTGAACACCCATACGAATGCCTTTAATTTCTTGTACAGGGACTTCGTTCAGTTTGCGTTTCGCATACCACTCGATACCGAATTTACGCACAAGGAAGTAAATCACAACACAGACAATAGCTACCCAGCAAAATACTGTTGAATAGTTCTTAATAAAGATGAGGCCCAAGAGTGCCAGTGCAAGAATTGCACCCATAATTAGCCATGCTTTTTTGCCAATTTTGAAGTTACTGCGAGACAGAACAAGTTGAGCATAACGTTGTTCTTCTTCAGAAATTTCATAAGCCACTGGCTCTAGCGTGTAGGCATATAAATTTTTTGCGGTCATAGTGAAAGTAACAGATTTAAAACTGTAAAAAGTTTAGCATTATTTATACCAATTCAGTGAGTATATTGTTCCAAAATCATCCAAATTATAGTGAAGCCAGTTCCGTCGATGCTTGATCATGCTCATGACTGAGATTTTGTTTCAATTGGCTAAATTGGTTCAACACGTTAAACATCAAAGAAAGCTGTTGTAGCACAATCAAGGATTTTTGATCTTCCTCACTGTTTTGTGACAAACGCTGACGGATTTCTTGCAACATATTTTGCGCAGATAAGTCTGGAACTTCGTCACGTAGTAATGCACCTTGAATGTCATCCGTGGCTTTATCCAATAAGGTTAAGACCTGTTGATCTTGAATTTTTTCACGATGCGCACCCAAGGCTGCGATATAACTAATAAAGGTATGATTGAGGCACAAAAACTCAAAGGCCAAAGCTTTTTGAGTCGGATCGGTATCGGGTTCGGTGGCTAAAGTGGAAATCAGTGATGCTACTTCTGCATCGGTATTATGGGCTGCACGACGTACCACACGATAATTCAACCCGTTATTACGACCAGATTTGTATTGTTCAACCACTTCGGCCAAATAATCACACTGCGCTTGAATAGAACGGCTGATGGTCCGAGGTAGGCGACGAAACTTCCAGTCAGGGAAAATGAAACTCACACCAAACCATGCCAAGGCACAACCAATCAGTGTATCAATCATACGCGGCATTGCTGCGGCAAAACCCATTCCATCTAAGTTAAAGTTGATCAGCGCCAAAATGGTAATAAATGCAGTGGCTTGTGCATATTGCTTACTGCGTAATTCAAAAAACAGCACGCCACTTAAAATGAGTAGCAGTAACTGACCTTCGACAGAAGGAACAAAATATAAAATCGCATAACCTAAAATAATTCCGACCAAGGTGCCAATGATACGTAAATAGAGGCGGCGCTTGGTGGCGTTAAAGTTCGGCTGGCTGACAAACAGGGCAGTCAATAAAATCCAATAGCCATAACTGATATTGGTGACTTGGACAAAAATATAACCAATAAATAACACGGTCGATAAACGCACAGCATGACGGAACAGCACCGACTCAGGGCTCAAATGTTGTTTGAATCGAATGACGATGTCGTCCCAGCCTTTTAAATCATCATCTTTTAAACGATTTTCAATCAGGGCTTGTCGGTCAATATAACGCTCGGTTTCGACATTACGTAATTGCGCATCGATGCCTTTTAGGTTTTGGTATAAAGCAAATAAAGAGTTGATCCAGACTTCATCGTATTTTTGCTCTTCGCGCAGCTTTTCGAGTGACAGTTTTAGATTATGAAATGCATGCTTAAAACGTTGATTATGATGATAGGGTTTTCGCTGTAAGATGCTGATACTTAAATCTTTACAGGCTTTACCTTGAATCGAAAGCACACGTTGAAAGCGAAATAAAATATCACTATGTTCAAAAATACGGGTCAATTTTTGATAATCAATATGCGCGGAATCGGCACGTTCATGAATGTCTTGCGCGACAAAATAATATTGCAGGCTACGACGCGTATCTTTTTGTCCACGGTCACCTTTTAAACGCGTTAATAAGGCTGTTTTCATATCGTTGAAAATGCCAATTAATTTGCCATTTTCTAGCGATAGCTCGATCAAACTTTGCTGATAACTTTCTGGTGTCATATCGACATCAAACAAGTTAGATTTTGCAAATAAGAAGTCACCTAGAGACGAATAGCTTTGGGCCAATTTGTCCTGAACTTGACGCACAGGAAATAGCAGAAAGCTCAAAGTCGAAAGTAGTCCATACCACATCGCACCTATGACCAATAAACCTGCTTGTGTATACCAATGTTCAAAAAGTTCAACCCCAAGCATGGAATACACGGAGATCACCAAACAGCCATAAGAAATGGTGGCATAGCGACGACCCAATGAACCCAAAAGAATCCAACCGATACAAGAAACGATCAGCCCCAATGCAAATAAAATCGGATGCGGGAACAACAGATAAATGGATACTGCAGTAACAAAGAACCCAATATAGGTATAAATTTGATTGAGCACGCGGACTGAAAAGCGGTCATCGATATCACTTAGACCTGCGGCAACCACACCCAAAGTGAGGGGAATGGTCATCAATTGCTGATCTAAAAAATATGGGACAAAGGCTGTTCCTGCGAAGGCAATGACCATGCGCAAGTTATACATAAAGGTCGTGTTATAGGTTGCTTGTTTCAGTCGTGCGAGCCAGGCGTTCAAAATTTTTCCTTTGCTAAAGCGATGGGACAGTAAGCAATGTGTATCGTGTGAATTTTCACATTGAAGCCAAGAAATAATACTATGTGCAGTGTAAACTTGTCTGCAAAACTTGCTTGCGATAAATGAATTATTCTTATGAAAAGCGTCGAATCACAAAAGGAATTTTCTCAACGCTGGATCGTCTTGTTGGCGTTGCTGACTGCTTTAGGTCCACTTTCAATCGACATGTATTTGCCGGCTTTACCTCAAATGGCCGACGATTTTGGTGTGACAACGCAACAAGTGGCCAATAGTCTTCCAGCGTATTTCTTGGGTTTGGCGATTGGACAGTTAATTTACGGGCCGGTCAGCGACCGCATTGGGCGTAAAACACCGCTATATTTCGGTTTGGTTTTATATATTTGTGCCAGTTTTCTGTGTGTCTTTGCCAATAGTGAATGGAGCTTGATCGCGGCTCGCGTTCTGCAAGCCTTGGGTGGCTGTGTCGGTGTAGTGATTGCCCGTGCTGCAATTCGTGATCGCTTAAGTATGCAAGCTTCTGCTCAAGCCTTTGCCAGCATGATGATCGTGACAACAATTGCACCAATCATTGCACCTACTTTAGGCGCATGGGTTTTGCAGGTGTTTGAATGGCAATACATATTTGCGGTATTGGCGCTTGTCGGTATTTTTTGTCTTTTCTGCGTACATTTTTTCTTTCAAGAAACCCTACCTGTTGAGCGGCGCTTAAACTTAAGTTTGAAACAAGTCTTAGGTTTATATAGTGCCATTTTGCAGGATGCAAGTTTCCGCAAGCCGATGCTCACAGGCTGTTTTTCTGGCGCGATTTTATTTTGTTATATCAGTGGTTCTTCTGCCATTTTGATGGATGGTTATGGTCTGAGCCAACAGCAATTTGCTTATGTATTTGGTGCGAATGCTTTAGGGATTATGGTGTTTTCGACCCTCAACAAGAAACTTGCCAATCGACTGGAGGTTCGACATCGTTTGCAATTGGGTAATGCACTTCAATTGTGTGGTGTGCTGATCTTATTGGCGGCAGGATTATTTAATCTTTCATCTATCGTTGTTGTAATGTTGGGCATGTTCTTATGTGTTGCATCAATCGGCTTCACTGGTCCAAATGCAATGGCTTTGGCGATGTCTGAACAAGGCTCACGAGCTGGCACAGCCAGTGCAATCATGGGAAGTATGCAATTTGTCTGTGGTCTATTGGCCGGAGTGTTTTTGAACTTTTTAGTATGGTCAGCGCTCATCAATATGGCCCTGATTATGTTGCTGTTTGTGGTTGTTGCAATGATTACTATGCGTAGTTTAAAAGCTTCAACGATGGGGTGAGCTGAATGCAGGTGATGATGTTTAGGTCATTTGACTTAAACGTCGGTCATCAACGTACGTGTATTATTGATCAAGTATCCGCGTCACTCATTATAAATGTTCATCATCCATAACGATGAATGAGGGCGCTATTTTCCCATTATGAATTCTATTGCTGTTTACTCGAAACTTATATCTAAACAATCATCCACTTGGAAATAATTAGTGATACGGTGGATCGCTGTTGTCCCACTCGAATGAAATAGAGCAACTGATAAATAAGTATTATTTGCATTAAACACAGTGCTTTATGTAGATCACTATATATCGAATGCCTCTATTGGCAATATGTCGGATTTTATCATTTTTATAACATACCTATAAAGTATGGATTTTTACCTTTAAGGTATGAATAATGAGCTTTTTTGCCATCTGAATCGGCTAAGTCTGAATTTTAACTAAATATTTCAGTCTATTTTCAGTAATGGATTCAGGTTTCTTGCTTTTTGCTTTCAAGTATTTCGTTATTGGGGGCTACAAGTTAAGGTTCTAATGCGACTAAAGCACGGATAGGCAGCATGAAATTTGTCCGCTCAAATAGCTGAATAACAAAGCACCCGGATTTAGGGTATACAACAATGACAGGACAATAGAGAGCTTAGGATGAAAACTCAAACTGTATTCCACCCAATGAAAACCCTTGTTGTTGCAATGAGTTTGGCAACGGTCTCAATGGCTCATGCAGGCAGCAATACTTCTGAAATTGAACAATTACGTGCTGAAGTCGCAGAACTAAAAAGTTTGATTAAAGCGCAGCAGCAAGTTCAACAACAGCAACAAACAGAGATTCAGCAAGTTAAAGCGCGTCCTGTTGCACCACCACCGCCACCAGCTTCTCCAGCTGCAAGCTTGAAATCTAAAACTGGTGCAGATGTAAGTCTTTATGGTTTTGTTCGTGGTGATGCAAACTACATCATTGAAGGTGCTGATGATGACTTCAACAAAATTGCGTCTACAGATGGAAATACAAAAGATAAATTACGTGCGACAGCAAAAACCACACGTTTTGGTTTAGATTTTACAGCACCGGTCGGTGGTGATGATAAAGTGGGCGGTAAAATCGAGGTCGATTTCAATGGAAGTGGCGAAACTATTCGTCTACGTCATGGTTATTTAACCTTTAACAACTGGTTATTTGGTCAAACGACATCAAACTTCTTGTCTAGTCATGCGCCAGAAATGATTGATTTTAATACAAACGTCGGTGGTGGTACTACACGTACTCCTCAAGTTCGTTACAACTACAAGTTAGCTCCAGATACTCAATTATTCGTTTCTGCAGAAGAAGGGGATAGTAAAGGGACTGTTGCTACAGATCCGACTTACCGCATTCCAAATTTAACTGCAAAATTGACTCAAGGTTTTGCGGCAGGTAAAGGTAACGCGTCAGCTCGTGCATTGGTTGAAAACTACAAATCTAAGGCAGCAGATGACACAGAAACAGCTTGGGGTGTAGCAGCGGGTGCATCTTATGCAGTCACTGATCAATTGAAATTGAATGGTGATGTTTCTTATACAGAAGGTAATAGTAACTATTTATATGGTTCTAACTCGGCTTACTCTGTAGTCGATGGCAACATCGAGCAAAATAAATTCACTGCTGTACAAGTGGGTGCAACCTATAAGTTTAATGAAAAACTACGTTCAACTTTAGCTTATGGCGCGCTATTTGCGGATGATGGCAGCGCGTATGCGAAAGATGCATCTAACTCAAATGCGAATGAAGAAGCACAGCAAGCTTGGATTAACTTTATTTATGCACCTGTAAAACCAGTTGAACTTGGCTTGGAATATGTAAACGGTAAACGCAAAAACTTTGCGGGTGAATCTTATAACGATGACCGCGTTGGTTTAATGGCTAAATATAGCTTCTAAGCTCAACGACCGATTCTAATCGCACAAAAAAAGCCTGACTCAGTTCAGGCTTTTTTTGTTTAAACAGGGAGTGTAACAAAGCAGATGAACAAATATGTCTGAGCAATTAAAGTCACCGAATAGCCTAGTCATGATGTCGTTGAACCACGTACAGTATATGGATTACGCTTAAATCTTTAATATTTTATATAGATTAAAAATGCGAATGTATTTAAATAAAAACAATTAGATATAACTTTAAATTATAGAAAAATTAACTTTTTGTAATAAAAAGTACTGAAATTTTATTATTCAGGCTGCATAATGTGCGACTTTTCAGAAATAGTGCGAAACAGTACAGACATACACAATGTTCTGTCATTAAATTTGCTTCATTTGAGGCTGTTTCTCAATTTAAAACTTTTAGCGATTTGTTAGTCATTTTGAGTTGATTTTTAAAACTCAGACTTACTTATTTGAATCAGATGATGAATATTTTTCAAACTCTTTAGCTTGAGTCGTTGAATTGCATTATTGATTTGAAATTACAAAATGTAGTTGTATTTCAGACCATAAAGGCAGCTAATGCTGATAGAAGAGCTTTAAAAATATTCAAATAATTTTGGACAAATTATATGGAATTTAGTTTTAACGCGTTTTATACCTTAATCGCAGCGGTAATTGTGCTTTTGTTGGGACGATTTCTTGTTAATCGTATTGGATTTTTAGGTCGATACAACATTCCAGAGCCTGTTGCCGGTGGTTTAGTTGCCGCGATTATTTCTTTGGTGGTACACAGTCTTTGGGGCTATAGCATTACAACGAGTAGTGAATTACAAACGAGTTTCATGCTGATTTTCTTCGCTTCTATTGGCTTAAGTGCAAACTTTGCCAAATTAAAAGAGGGCGGAATCGGCTTGGTCATCTTTATCGTCGCTGTTGCTTCATTCATCATGGTGCAGAACCTCGTAGGTATCAGTCTTGCGACGGTGCTAGGTATTGACCCTCTTATTGGTTTGATTGCAGGTTCTATTACCCTTACCGGTGGTCATGGTACTGCAGGCGCATGGGGTGAAATTTTAGAAGTTCAACATGGCATTCAAGGTGCATTAGCCTTAGGTATGGCAAGTGCGACATTTGGTTTGATTATTGGCGGTATTATCGGTGGTCCACTGGCTAAGCTATTAATTAACCGCTATCAACTTGCAACGCCTCGTACTCATGAACAAATTGAAAAAAGTGATAACACTCCTCTAGCAGATATTAATTCAACAGAATATGTGCCGTTTGAATATCCGCATCGAGTTCGTCTCATTACAGCAGATAATGCGATTACCACATTAGGTTTATTTGCAGGGTGTTTAGCATTTGCGGACTTCATGACCGATTTTAGTAAAGGTACTGTATTTGAATTACCGACATTTGTTTGGGCACTGGCTGGTGGTGTAATTTTGCGAAATGTACTGGAGGGTATTTTCCGTGTACAAATTTTTGACCGCGCTATCGATGTATTTGGTAATGCATCTCTATCTTTGTATTTGGCGATGGCATTGTTGTCATTAAAGTTATGGCAATTGTCCGATCTCGCTGGCCCACTTGTAGTCATTTTGGGTGCACAAACGCTGACGATGGCTTTGTATGCTGCTTTTGTGACTTTCCGTGTCATGGGTAAAAACTACGATGCTGCTGTTTTATCAGCAGGTCACTGTGGTTTTGGTATGGGGGCAACACCTACCGCAGTCGCAAATATGCAAGCCATTACCAATATGTATGGTCCATCTCATAAGGCTTTCTTAATCGTTCCTTTATGTGGCGCATTTTTTGTTGATTTGATTAACGCAACAGTTATTCAATTAATTCTTAAATTCTTTGCTTAATTTAGAAAGGCTCTTCAAAAAAGAGCCTTTTATACTTTTGACCATTTAAAACTAGGGTTGAATATGAATGAACAATTAAACGAAACCCTGATGAGCTGGGTCAAAGTTTTTAATGATCCGCTTTGGGATTTCTTAGTCGTATTTTTAGTGGCGGTTGGTATTTTTTATACCTTAATCACTGGTGCAGTTCAGATTCGTCTATTTTTTCATAGTATTAAAGTGATGAAATCTAGCCGTAAAGAAGGCGATGATGAGCATGGGATTACACCATTCCAAGCCTTTGTGACTGGACTAGCAAGTCGTGTCGGTGTGGGTAATGTCGCAGGTGTTGCAATTGCGATTGCAATTGGTGGGCCGGGTGCAGTGTTCTGGATGTGGTTTACCGCATTTTTAGGCATGAGTTCTGCATTTGTTGAATCTTCTTTGGCTCAACTTTTTAAAGTACGGGATACGCAAAATCAGCAATTCCGCGGTGGACCAGCTTATTACATTACCCAAGGCTTAAAACAAAAATGGTTGGGTGTAGTATTTGCGATTGCCCTGATTTCAACCTATGGCTTTGTGTTTAATGCAGTACAAGCCAATGCCATTACGGGTGCAACTTCACATGCTTGGGGTTGGGATAAAGCCAATCTAGTATTGAGTTTGGGCAGTTTTAGTTTTGAAATTTCATGGGTAGGGTTATTCCTTGTATTTATAACAGCGCTGATTATTTTTGGCGGGATTAAACGAATCGCCAAAGTTGCAGAAAGATTTGTACGCCTTTATGGCGTTGCTTTATCTCGCAGTTGCTTTCTATGTTGCATTTGCTAACTTTGCGATTCTCCCAGATATTTTCCAGTTAATTTTCAGTAAAGCCTTTGAATTTGATGCTGCGGCAGGTGGTTTTTTCGGTGCCATGGTTTCTATGGCAATGATGCAGGGGATTAAACGTGGTTTATTCTCGAATGAAGCGGGTATGGGCTCTGCACCCAATGCTGCGGCAGCATCAGATGTTAAACACCCTGTCAATCAAGGCCTAGTTCAGATGCTCGGTGTCTTTGTCGATACATTTGTGGTGTGTACTTGTACGGCGATCATTATTTTGGCATCTGGCTTGTATGAAAATGCAGGCTTTGAAGGCGTTGCTTTGACGCAAATGGCGCTTGAAAGCCAGATTGGCGCATGGGGAGATGACTTCCTTGCTATTATCTTGTTCTTATTCGCTTATTCTTCAGTAATCGGTAACTATGCTTATGCTGAAGGTAATGTGCAGTTTATCAATAACAATCCTAAGGTCATGTTTGTATTCCGCGTATTCGTCCTCATGATGGTGTACTTTGGTTCAATCATGAGTGTGCCTCTGATTTGGAACTTAGCGGATCTCTTCATGGGCGTGATGGCGAGTATTAACCTCTTTGCAATTTTATTGCTGACTCCATTCTTATTGATGTTGATGAAAGACTACACTTCACAGTTAAAACGTGGTGTAAAAGAGCCAGTGTTTAAGATGGATGAACATCCAAAATATAAGGATCGTGTTAATTCCGATATTTGGTAAAGTCAAAAATTAACTTTAAAAAGCTCCGTTGTCGGGGCTTTTTTTGCTAGATAAGAGCTTAAATCCTGATGTGGAAATTCTGCTAGACATTGAAATTTTGACAGCCAATGACTTTCTAGGTTGTATGTCAATATAATGTGCATCGGTCAGAGGCATTAACGAATAATAACAGTGACGTGAATGCGGACTGATTAGACTACTTTTTCTCTTCAAATCTCGAGTTGCATTTGGAATATTTCTCAATGAAAAGCATCACTGTTTTGATGACTGCATTCGCAATCAGCCTTGTGGGTTGTCAAAGTGTGGGCTCAAAAACGGTCAGCGCTGAAACAACCTCACAAATTCGGACTTATACCGCAGCACCTGCTCAAGTGGCGAATAACCGCATTGACTTTAAAAAAGTGAAAAAGCAGGAAAAGCGTCCGATTGTTGCTTTGGTTTTAGGGAGTGGTGGGGCACGTGGTTATGCACACATTGGCGCCATTCAGATACTTGAACAGCAGGGAATACACCCTGATTTTATTGTCGGAACCAGTGCGGGAAGCATTGTGGGTTCAATCTATGCATCAGGTAAAAGTGCCAATGAGTTAAGAGATATCGCCTTAAATATGAAAGCCAATGATGTTCGAGAAATACGCTTGGATAAAAAAGGCTTTTTTGATGGTAAAAAAGTTGAAGATTATATCAATGAGCAGGTTGATGACGTGCCTTTAGAGTTGCTAAAAACCCCAATGTATGTGGTGGCAACCGAGTTAAAGGATGGCAAAAAAGTCGTGTTCAACTATGGCAATACGGGGCAAGCCGTTCGTGCTTCGGTGTCAATTCCGAGTATGTTTATTCCAACGATTATTGAAGACACAGAATATGTCGATGGTGGCTTGGTCAGCCCAGTTCCTGTGGACGTTGCACGAGATTTAGGAGCAGACATTATTATTGCAGTGGATATTTTGGCGCGACCGATTCATACCGAAACGTCAAATGTTTGGGGTTTGTTTAACCAAAATATCAATATTATGCAAAATCGTTTAGCTCAAGAAGAGCTCAAGCGAGCAGACATTGTGATTCAACCCGATTTACGTGAAAAAGCACATATATTTGATGTAAAAGGTCGTGAAGCGACGATGCTTGCAGGTGAAGAGGCAACTTTAGAAAAACTTGGAGAGATTTCTCGCGTTTATGCTGAACATCAGTATAGTAAGGGACATCATATTCCTTATTTAGCAGCCAAAGACTAGGCTGGTACGATTCGCAAATTGACATGCATCCTGTTCACGTAATAGGGTGCATTTTTATTTCAGCTAAGCATTTTAATTTTTGCTCTCAGCTCTTCCCATGCTCAATAGTATCTAGTAATCATTAATATATTGGATGATGATTGGTTTTAGGTCTTAATCAAAAGATTTGCCAGATATAAAAATCGTGATAATAAAAAAATACACAGTTAATTATTTGAAATTAATTAAGAAAATCCTATTAATTGGTTTTACGTAGATTTTAAGAGTATATACCTATATTAGCGTTTTTATTCATGTGCTTACGTTTACCAATACTGTTGAAGTGTTTAGAATATCATCAGGTTATTAATACTTAAAACCAATAAATATTTTAAAGGTGGCTGTAGATGAAAACGCTTGATGTAGGACAAAAAGTAAAGCTTGCGATGATGGAAGATAACGTATTTATTGTCACTCATGTACATGTAGATAATTCTTACACGCTAGAAAGTACCAATGATGGTGGACAAAAAACCAGCTATGACAACGTATCTTTCGAGATGTTAAAAGTCTTAGAAGATTAAGTTTAATGCCGTGCTATGTTGAATCGATGAACAACGCGTTTTAATGAATATGTTTTAAATATAAAACACAGCATAGCTTGGATTAAAAAAAACTGATAGATAGCGCGATAAATACTTGTTTATCGGGTGTATATCGTTATCGATATATATTTTACTGAATGATGGTATGATCACTATAAATAATAATGATGGTTTTTTTGCCGATTTGAACATTTAATTTTGATTAAAATCTATATAATAATCACATTAATCATTGTTATATCACGAGTCTAGAGAAACAAGATGTCCCCATTAGATCAAATTGCGAATGCACTAGACGACCAGTCAGAATTATCGATGTCAGTTTTAATGACTCCTGACATGGCGAATTTTTCGGGTAATGTGCATGGTGGAACGATTCTAAAATTGTTAGACCAAGTCGCGTATGCTTGTGCAAGTCGCTATTCTGGTAGCTACGTGGTGACACTATCAGTCGATAAAGTAAATTTTAAAGAACCGATTCACGTGGGTGAGTTAGTGACTTTCCTTGCAAGTGTGAACCATGTAGGTCGTACTTCTATGGAAATTGGTATTCGTGTTGAAGCGCAGAACATTCAAAAACGTACAGTGCGTCATACCAATAGTTGCTATTTCACAATGGTCGCTGTTGATGATCAAGGTAAACCAAAACAAATTCCGGCATTAAATCTAGATAATGACTGGAAACGTTGTCGCTTCGAAGCTGCGGAACATCGTAAAGTGGCGCGTTTACAGGAAAATCATCATCCTTCTTGCAGTATTTATAAAAAGTCGACACAAAGCTAATCGCTTTGGTGGCTGAATATTTGAAAAGATCGCTTAGGCGATCTTTTTTTTAATCTGAAATTTGTTTGGATAGTGCAGTAAGGATTTTAATTCCGAGTGTGCGACTAAAGTTTATTCTTCAAAGCTCAGTTAAAGATAGTCATTCAGTCCAATACTGTTTAATATAAAACGATACGTATCGTTTCGTTTTTTAAATTATGAGTGAAACTGAAAAAACTTCTCGGCGTAAGCAATGTATCTTACAAGCGGTCACAGATGCTTTGGCGGAAAGTGATTATCGAAGCATGACCATTGAAGATATTGCGGCTCGCGCAGGCGTGGGAAAATCGACGATTTACCGTTGGTGGAACCATAAGTCCGATCTGGTTTTCGATGCTTTTAAAGCGCACACCGCGTCGGTGTTTGAGCTCGATTTATCACAAAGTTTAGAGTTCAATCTAAATCAACAATTGCTCAAACTATCACGGGCTTTAAATCAGCATGTGGGTCGAGCATTGCTGGTCGTTTTGGCGGAGCATCGTGAAGCAGCGGGTGAGTTTTTTAAACAGTATTTGTTACCTCGACGCGAAGCGACACGTGAGCTGATTCAATTGGCCATTCAACGTGGAGAAATTCGAGCGGATTATCCTTTTGAGCTGATGTTAGATATGTTGTATGGCCCGATTCATTATCAGATCATTTTCTTTAATACTCAGCCAGATGAAGACTATATCAAGCGACTGGTGCAGTTGGCGCTTAAGCCGATTCTGATTGAATCAGAAGCCACACATGGTGGTGAGGCAAGGACATCATGATCCATCAAAATCATGCATCACTATGGAACAAGTCTTTTGTTTTTTGTCTGTGTAATAACTTGTTTTTATTTAGCTATTACTTTGCGCTGCTGACCATATTACCCATTTATATTATGAAAGAATTGGGTGGTTCGATTCAGCAAGCGGGTATGGCTTTAACGCTGTTTTTGGTGTCATCCATTGCGATTCGTCCCTTTTCCGGCATGATCATTGAGCGTTTTGGTAAAGCCAATTCTGTACGTATTTCAGGCTTTATTTTTGTCGTTTTTGCGCTGAGTTATTTGTGGATTGACAGCATGTGGTCGTTGTTGGTCATTCGTTTTTTACATGGTTTTTGGTTCAGTATATTAACCACGGTCAATGTTCCCATCGTAAATGATTACATTCCAGATCACCGAAAAGGCGAGGGCATGGGTTACTTTGTCATGTCGACCAACTTAGGCGTGGTGATCGGGCCATTTTTAGCGCTGAGCATGATTCAATTCAGCAGTTTTAGTACCTTATTTGCAGTATTAGCCTTCTTGGTTGCAGTGGGCTATGTTTTTACGTGGTTAGTTCAAATACAAGAACACGTACAGCTTAAATCAAGTGATCAAGCGAGCAAATCCGCTGCCATCCAATGGCGTGATGTGATCGAAACACGGGTACTTGCCATCAGTTTTGTGGCGCTACTCACTGCGTTTGCATATTCAAGTGTGATGAGCTTTATCACCGCTTATGCAGAGTTGAAGCATTTACTCGCTTATACCAGTATCTTTTTTATTGTCTTTGCTGTGTCGATGTTGGTCGTCCGTCCTTGGGTTGGCAAAGTCTATGATCGCAAAGGCCCGAGTGCAGTCATCTATCCGTCCTTTATTTGCTTTGCCATTGGTTTGGTGATTGTGAGTTTTCTCACGAATCAATGGGTGCTTTGGATATCGGCAGTTTTTATGGGCATCGGCTACGGTTCAGTGTTCCCATGTCTGCAAACGGTCGCGATTCAAACGGTAGAAAAAGCCCGAATGGGACATGCAATATCCACCTTTTTTGCCTTGTTTGATATTGGCCTTGCTGTTGGTTCGGTCATGATGGGTGTGCTAATTGCATACTTTGGATTTCAGGCAACCTATTTATTTTGTGCGGTGATGGTGCTGTTCACTTTGTGGATGTATCGTTTATTCGTGGCAAACCAATTTAAACGCAGTGCTTTAGGAGCTGAATAATGGAATTACGACATCTACGATATTTTGTTGCGGTTGCCGAAGAGCTAAATTTTACCAAGGCTGCGCAGCGAATGTGTACTGTGCAACCTTCTTTAAGTCAGCAAATTAAAGACCTAGAACAGGAAGTTGGGGTGCAATTATTGATGCGAACCAACCGAAAAGTTGAGTTGACTGCAGAAGGTCAGGCCTTTTTAAAAGAAGCGCGTTTGAGTTTAGAACATGCTGAAAAAGCCATGATAGATGCGCGTCAAATTGCGCAGCTCAGTAAAGAACAACTGAATATCGGCTTTGTTCCTGTGGCTGAAATGAAGGTCTTTCCTTATATCATGCCGAATATCCGTGCTCAGTTTCCTGAGTTAAAAATTCATTTTCATAGTTTAATGGATGTCGATCAGATCAGTGCAGTGCGTAAAGGGGAAATTGATATTGCCTTTATCCGTTATGTCGAAGAAAGCCCTGATATAGAATCTGTTCAGATTTTTACTGAGCCTTTGGCGTTGATTGTACCAAAAAATTCGCCTGTAGCAGAACAGCGGCATATCAGCATTAAAAACATGAATAATCAGGATTTTATTATTAGTGATGAACATTCATCACCTGAGCTATACCGAATTATTCAAGATTTCTTTAAGCAAAATAAACTGAATGTGAACTTGGTGCAGCATTCGACCAATATTTTGTTAAATGTCAATTTGGTCGGTATGGGTGTCGGTTGGAGTTTAGTACCGTCTTATGTCATTCCATTGCTCGGTGATAAAATATTGGTTAAAAGTACAGTTGAACCCTTGCCGACCATTGGTCTGTATGCGAGCTATCGAAAAGATCGTAAAAATGATGCGATCGAGTTGATTTTAAAAGTATTAAAAGAGCAGTTCTATATGGGCTTTTTCTAAGCCTTTAAATATTGCCCTAAGATTTAAATGAAAAAATCCCGAATTAAGCGCTTCGGGATTTTTTTATTTATCGTATTTTTAATCATAGATTAAATGAAGAATGGAGCTTGTTCAGCTCATTCATTTAAACCATTTTTGTAAATAGGGTTTCATCACACGGTAGGCAATCAAACCGATAATAATAATCAGATAGAGTGGCCAAATCGTAATGAGAATAACCAGCAGGCTCAACACAAATTGCCAACCTTTTTGAATACCGTACCACGCTCTTTGCCAGAAACTATCGCCATTTAATTGAGCAATAGCATCAAGGTTAATATCGATATGTTCACGGACAGTGGCAGGTTGAGTAAAGCCAATCACAATCGTGCTATAGCGGACACGATCTTGAACTTCTAAGCGAGTCAGGCGTGAGATTTCATTGACTTGCGCTGCTGCTACATGGTCTGGCACGACCGTTGTTTGCGACATTTTTTCTTCGAGTAGTTTTAGTTCATAGCGTTTTGCCGAATATTGCTGACGGTTCAAAAAATGCATTAGTGGTAACAGTTGATTGACGAAATGTGCAGCTTTTTCACTTGGCACACGAATGATCATTTCCGCTTGCGGATTTACTTTTTCGAAGATTTTAATTTTGCCGTCAGCAATCGGGTAGGATTGACTCTCATGCACCACAAAGTCGATATTTTTCTGTTCAATAAAGCCGCCTAAACTTAGCGTCAGTTTTTCAATTTCTAAGGCCGTTTTAACGACATCTTTCGACTCAAAACTGACATTGGCTTCTCGTACCATTTTACGAGAGGCTTCGGCTAGGTTGACCTGTTCATTTAAAATAGTTTCAGGTTTTTGTGTTGTTGCAGGCGTGGTAGACGGCTCATTGGATGTGCTTTCCGCTGCTTGATCTTGCTGTGTACTGACTTGAGCAGGTTGTGCATCTGCGCTGGCTTCAGTTGCCATTTCTTCGGTTTTCTTGGAACAGCCTGAAATTAAAATCACCGTAAACATGGCAATTAAATATTTATTTTTCATAGATGTAGAGCTCAATTGTTTGATTATCAGAAAGTCGGAGTAAATACTTTTTGCTTTAAATATAGATTCAAATTTAGCGTAATTATTAGTCGGGCGTATTGTATCGGAAAGTGTTTAAAGCAGGGATGAACGCAACATAATTCTACATAGAGCCGCGTATAGTCATAGATAGAACAACAAGGAAGAAAATAAGGATATCTACAATGAACCCAACAATGAAACTCTACAGCAATCCACGCTCACGCAGTAATACCATTCTGCCTTTATTGAAAGAATTAAATATCTATTGAAAGAATTAAATATCGAGTCAGAAGTTGACATTATTGAAGTGCCATATGAAGAGATGTATCAAGCGGCATATCTAAAGATTAATCCCATGGGCAAAGTTCCCTGCTTGGTCGATGGCACTGTCGTGATTAGTGAGACCGCTGCCATCTTTAGTTATTTAGCCGATAAATTTAGTGAAAAAGGTTTAGCTCCCGCCTTGGATGATCCAAAACGGGGTGAATATTTGAAATGGATGTTTTTCTGTCATGGTCCGCTGACTGAATACATGGATATGAAAAATGTCGGCATTAGCACTGAGTTGATGGATGAGAAACGTGGCAGTTTGAGTTTTGGTAATGAAAAAATACTTTTAGATTTTATTAAAACAGGGCTTGCGCAGGCCCAGCCATATCTGTTGGGGGATAAAATTAGCGCAGCAGATTTGTATTTAGCTTATTGGATGGTGTATGCCATTTCATTCAAAATATTGCCATATTTAGATGAATTTAAACCTTTTATTCAGCAGATTCAGCAACGTGAATCGGTAAAAGATGTGCATTGGTTTCAGTCGGTTTAACTTGGATGCTTATTTGATTGTTGGCTGAACGTGGTATTGCTATAAGTCTATTCATATAACTCTTTCTTTGAGAATTAAAAAGAAAGAGTTTTAAATATCAATCACTAAGATGATAAAGCGATTTTAATTATTGCCTAGATAATGTATGGCATATATTGCGCTAAATTAAATAGACTCAATCGTTGTTGGGTCTATTTAAAAAATCATCGGCTTCATCATCAGATAGAGGTGGGCCTAAATCTCTTTCAAGTTTGGCATATATTTCAAGCAGTCTTTTTTGATGTGGATCCATATCTAAGGCACGATGCTGCTGATATGTTAATTGATCATCAATCCAATCATAATCCTGAATCGTAGACCCGGCGAAACTGGTTTTCAAATGGAGTTTGTAATAACCATAAAAGTTGTGTTTCTTGGTATCTAGACAGAGATAGGCGAAGGTAGACCAACCACTTTCGGGAAATTTAAGGCGAGTTCGGCAGGGCTTCTTTTCTAGTGTAAATGTGGGTGAATAGACTTGGCCTTTTAGAATGATATTTTTATCTTGACCAAAATATTGAGTTTGTAATGCAAATAAAGCAAGAATCACTGTGGTGAGAAAAAAGCTGGCAATGACTGCATAAAAAAATGAAATGTATAAATGGAAGGACAAAAAATTAGATTCTTCGTTTTTGTTCACATCTTTTTCTAAGCGTAATAAATAGCAATTCAAAGAAATAAGAAAACAGAGGCAAAAAACGAAAATAGCTAACCAACTATTGGCATGAAAATGATGTATCTCTACGAAAATGAGTGAACAGATAAAAATAAAGCCCAACAAACTATAAATGAATAATTTCTGAAATCTTTTTTGCATTTTGCGAAGCTTATAATTATGTATTGAACGATTATAGCATGCGATGTTTATAGTGATTATAGAAAAAATCACCATGCTTTATGCATGGTGATTTTTAATTCTTGCAGATCTATTTAGATTATTAAGCATGCAATTTTGCAAACAATTGTTGGCTCACGCTGTCTAAAGTTTGTGGAATTGCAATCGCTGCAACAAAACGGTCTGGGCGAAGAATCGTAACAGATTCAGTGGTTTTACCAAACCAACCACGAATATCGGTACCAATATCACCAATCGTAATCACATTGTCGTACTTGGTGCGATTTTCATTGCTAAGCTGAACAGCAGGCAATACTTGGATAAATTTAACGCCCAATTTTTGCCATTTTTTCATGGTCGCATCTGACAGACCCCATTTCGGATCGACGCCCCAAGCAATGATTGCAAAGTCGTTACCGATGACTTCATCAAGTAGGACTTTTTCGCCAGATTCAAGTTGAACATGTGGCTGAATGAACATTTTACCTACAGGTGAGTCTTTAACACCGTTATTGATCAATGCACCGTCGTTGTACTTCGGCATTGGCTTGAAGCGCATTTCCAATAGATATTGCTTGATCGGTTTGATGTAATTGAGTGCATAGGCAATACCATCACGGACGAAACCTTGCCATTTTTTCGGTGGAGCAAGGACATGACCCGCCATTACAGAAAGATCAATCATCGCTTTTGCATGATCTTTACGTTCAACTTGGTACGTATCTAAAAGTGCAGGGCCAGCTTTACCTTGTACAACCATTGCAACTTTCCACGCAAGGTTGAATGCATCACGCATACCACTGTTATACCCTTGACCTTGCCATACTGGCATGATGTGCGCAGCATCACCTGCAAGTAAAATACGGTCTACACGGAATTTATCTGCAATACGCGCATTGTGGGTATAAACACGCTGACGAATCACTTCAATACCATCGGTCGTTGGAAGTACTTTCGACAAAAGTTTTGCAATGTTTTCAGGTTTGCTTAATTCTTCTTGAGTTTCACCAGGCATCACCATAAATTCGAAACGACGAATACCGTGTGGAAGAGCAGCAGATACATAAGGACGCACAGGGTCACAGCATAGGTAAATGTGTGGCGTTGCAAGTGGGTCATTATTGATGTCGATCACGATCCATTGGTTCGGTGCAGTTTTACCATCGAAGCCGATGTTGAGGGTACGACGTACCACTGAGTTACCACCATCACAAGCAATCAAATACTGCGCTTGAATTTTTTCAGCTTCACCGTCTTTATTTTGAATATTGAGCGTTACACCATTGGCATCTTGGCTAAAATCAGACAATTGACGAGAGAATAAAACATTTGTGGTTTCGTACTGTTTTAAACCTTGTAGTAGTACATTATCGACTTGCGGTTGAATAAAGGCATTACGACGTGAGAAACCAAATTCACGAGTGAGCGGTTGAATGTCTGCGAAACAACGACCTTTAGGGGTTAAGAAACGCATCGCGTGGTTCGGTGTCGTATGCGGTAACACTTGATCCACTAAACCTAATGATTGGATGGTACGTAATGATTCATCATCAATACCAATCGCACGTGGGTAGTCAATCAGGCTGTCCAGTTGTTCAATCACAGTGACATTGACGCCTTGCTTACTTAAGTAGTTTGCAATGGTTAAGCCGACAGGACCTGCGCCCAGAATGGCAACTTCCGTTGTGTAATTTGCTTTATTGCTCATGCGTAAACATCCAATCACTTCACATATGCCACTATTAAGTTCTAAACAGAGACTTTCAACAAGCTAGGCATAAGTCGAAACGATGAATCGAATTGTCGTGTTTTTTGCAGGGTTTTATTTTAAGTAAATGATATATATTTATTTATATGAAAATCATCAATCATTTTGAGTGATTTATCGATCATTAAAATCTATTAATCAGTGGCTTTGAGCATAAAAAAGCCGAACCATTTTTCAATGATCCGGCGACTTTAATTCATTTAGCACAACATTCTATTAATGAGGGATAAATGTTGAGCAGCAGACTAAATGAATTTAGCGTGTGGAGTACGCTATTCGTATATTACTGAGCAGGTTGAGCTGGTGCAGAACCTTCAGCATTTGCTTCTGAAGCAGGTTGAGCAGCAGTACCTTCAGCAGCAGTTGTTTCAGTCGCTGGCTGTTCTTGAGTGCTAACCACTACTTTTTCTTGTTCAGGTGCTTCTTGTTTATCTTTGCTCGCAGCAAAACTTGTTGCAGCTGCAGCAGCTAGAGTAGAAGCAAGTAAAATTTGAGTTAATTTCATTTTGAGCATCCTTATATATTTTAGTAAGTCCTGAAAAGATCATCACGTCCATCAGGAGAGAACTCATGCTAAATTGAGAAAACCGAGTGATCAATGCGAGCAACAAAGTGAAACAGACTGGTTAACTGGATGAATACATAACCGTCCATCCTGTGTTTTAAATGTAAAAAAATATCGGAATCTTCATTTAACTTTGCAAGAAAAAATGACCAAATCGACTTCATGATTCATTCATTGTTTACATGATGATTACATCGAAGTCGTAATTAAGCTGAATCCAGAATTTTCACTAAAATCCAAATGTAAGGATTCTTTTCGATATGGCTATTTTTTTAAATATAAGAGTTAACTTTGCCAATAAAATGTGACCAGATATGTCATGCATTCATGCAAATGGAATAAATAGGCTGTTTAACAGCCAGATCATCATTCAATGCCTCGGATACTAGGCTAATCTATGCTTTAGGAAAATGAAGACGGAGAAATGAAGACTAGGCTTGCAGCATTTTTTTGAAATCATTATGGTAAAGGCCATCAATCATTGGCTATTTATTTGAGTGACTCACTTTTGAAATTAGTTTCTACCCACGGTGCGATTCCGGTTCATATTATTTCTGGCTTTTTAGGTGCGGGTAAAACCACAGTTTTACAGCAGTTATTAAAGCAAAAGCCAGCGGGCGAAACTTGGGCCGTACTGATGAATGAGTTTGGGCAAATTGGGGTCGATCAACAGATGTTGCCGCAAGATCAGGGCTTTGCGGTGAAGGAATTATTGGGTGGATGTCTATGTTGTAGCAGCCAACTGCCGATGCAAATTGCGTTGTCACGGTTATTGTCAGAGGTGAAACCCGACCGACTGTTTATTGAGCCGACAGGTTTGGGGCATCCGGGACAACTTTTGGAGCAATTGACTGAGCCACATTGGCATCCGCATTTAGCCATGCGAGCATTGGTGACCGTGGTCGATGGCTCACGCTTACATGATCAAGATTGGACTTCGCAAAACCTGTATGCCGATCAACTCAAAGTGGCACAAATCGTTGTGGTGTCTCATGTCGATTGTATGAGTGATGCCGATCAAGCTGGTTTGGAACGACTCAAACAAGCGTATTTACCGTATCAGCAGCAATGGATCAATGTCGTCAAAGGTGAATTAAAACTGGCAAATATTGATCTTGCCTATGTGGGAAGTCCTCGTAAAATTCAGCCTTTATTGGCGATGCAAAAGCAAACGTTGGTCGATGTACCCACAGAAATTAAACAGTTGCCTTATCATTATGTTGAATCCGCTCAGGGCTATAGTGTCGCAGGTTGGAAACTCCCAAAACGATGGATTTTCGACTTTTTTGAGCTGTTAGATTTACTCTGTGAGCAGCAAGATTGGCTACGGATCAAAGGTATTTTTCAGACAGACCAAGGTTGGAAAACCTTTAACTTTAATCCTGATCAGTTTAATTATCAGTCGAGCGAGGAAAGTATCGATAATCGTGTCGAAATTATTTACCAAACTGAACGTGAATGGCTCGAATTTGAAGATCGATTAATGCAGTGCCGTATCGATGCCGATAAAGCGGAGAAATAAGTAAATCAGCGCAGCAAAAGCTTGCTAAATCTTATATGCTAGGCGCCAAATTTGAGGACTTTACCATGGCGCTAAAAGCTACAATTTATAAAGCAGATTTGAACATTGCCAATATGGATGTACACCAATATGGTGATTATCAATTGACGATGGCTTTGCATCCTTCTGAAACGATTGAGCGTTTGATGGTGCGTGTCTTGGCATATGCACGCTATGCAGATGAAGCATTAGAATTTACCAAAGATCTTTTCGAAACAGACGAACCAGCGCTGTGGGAAAAAGATTTAACAGGTCAATTGGTGAAATGGATTGAAGTCGGTTGCCCTGACGAAGATAAAGTCAAAAAAGCCAGCGCACGTTGCCCACACGTTGCTGTGATTACCTATGGTTCTTCAGTAGACGAATGGTATAAACGCAACAGCAAACTGAAAACCCTGAAGAATGTTGAAATTTGGCAATTATCTGAAGCGAGTACAGCTGCCATTCAAGAGTTATGCGAACGAACCATGTCTTTACAATTAAACGTAATGGATGGCGAATGGACTTTGATTGGTGATAAAGCTCAAGCGGTGATTGAATGGACACAATTGCAATAAGTTTATCATTTGATTTAACTCTTCATGATGGGTGTGAGTTTAGGCTTGCATCCTGACTATAAAATTCGGTATATCTACAAACAATGAGAAAATTTTAAAGATGGGGAGCAGCCGATGTACCCTGATTTTTATTTGTTATTTGTGGCGCTTATGATTGGCGCTGTCATTGGTACGGAACGTGAGTACCGAAGTAAGTCGGCAGGTCTGCGCACCATGATTATGGTCAGTTTAAGTTCATGTTTATTTACTATCTTATCGTTACGTATCGGCGTTGATAGTCATGATCGAATTGCGGCCAATATTTTGACTGGCCTCGGCTTTTTGGGTGCGGGGGTAATTTTTAAAGATGAAAATCGAATTTCAGGCATTACCACAGCAACTACCATTTGGATGACCGCTGCCTTAGGCATGGCTGCGGGAGCGGGCTATGTCATGCTGAGCTTGATTGGTACGGTAATTGTGCTGATCGTTTTAATTGTTTTGATTTATATTCAAGCGTGGATTGAAGCGAAAAACCAAGCACGGAGTTATCGTATCGTTTGTCACTTTCGACAACAAACGCTGGATGACTATGAAGAGCTGTTTAAAACCTATCAAATGCAAGTGGTTCGTAGTGTGCGACATAAAACTGAACATAAAATCAGTGGGCGTTGGATCTTAATTGGCTCTGCGACAAACCATAGAAAATTAACTCAAGATCTAATGAATGATCAGGATATTCTGGAGCTCAATTTTTAACAGCGTATTTACTACGGCATCCAAAGTAATCCTGTTTATAATAGGGTTTTATTTTGATTGCGGCATTTGAGGTTGAGAGCATGAGCAAAGAATTAGAAATTATTGACTTAGTGGTAGGCGAAGGTAAAGAAGCGGTTAAAGGCGCTTTGATTACAACACACTATACAGGCTGGTTAGAAGACGGCACTAAATTCGATTCATCACTGGATCGTGGTAATTATTTTGAAACGGTAATTGGTACAGGCCGTGTGATTAAAGGTTGGGATCAGGGCATCATGGGGATGAAAGTCGGTGGTAAACGTAAGTTAATCGTACCATCACATTTGGCTTATGGTGAGCGTAAAATGGGTAATGTAATTCCTGCCAATTCAAATCTTATTTTTGAGATTGAATTGTATGACGTAAAAACTCGCGATTAATACAGTGACTGTTTTAGATCGATGACATGGACGTTATTGATCAATTGGATAAAATAGATGTTGTTATTTTTGTCTTTTACCGTAGATTAGAATAATTACTCGAGTATAAACGCAGGAATCAAAGCCATTGTATTTACAGTTGCCTTGTACCAGATTGTTCTGGGTTTTTACCTTTATTATTTTTACACTGGCATTTACTGTATCGACTGTTCAAGCACAGTATGAAACTGCGCCTAAATCATTTTATTTAAAGCATCAAAACGAAGTTAACCAAATCTACTTCACAGAAGATACCAGTAGCCTATTGCAAGGCAAATGGTTGTTTTATCCAAATCAATTTTTAACGTCTCCAAGTTCAGTTCTGGTCGGTCAAACGGTCTATCTGCCTGCTTCATTTAAAGACATCACAGGGGATAGTAAAGGCTTTGGGACATTTACTGGACATTTCCAAATCCCCAAACAATTTATTGGCCGTCGTATCGCAATATTGATTCCAAATCAGTACGGTGCGTATCGGGTATTTTTAAATGGTGATGTGATCGTCCGTTTGGGTGAAGTGGGACAAACTGAAGCAGAACAAAAAACGGAAAATGCGCCGCGAATTGCCTATTTTGTGGCACAAGATGAATATTTCACCTTAACCATTCAAGCTTCGAGTTTTAACAGTATGCATGGCGGGTTTGAAAACCCGATGCGTATTGGTATTGCTAAGACAGTAAACCGCCAATTCCAACAACAAATGATGAGTATTGGAATGGTGTCGGGCGCCGTCTTGGGTGTGGGACTATTTACGATTCTATTTTCAGTCTTCCGAGGTTTACGCGGCCGCAACAGCCGAAGTAACTTGGTATTTGGCTTATTTATTGTCTTTTTAGCATTCCATAATTTATTTTCAGCACCCTATGCCTATACCACGTTTACCGATATCAATTGGTTATGGGGCACGCGTTTAGACTATTTATTTACTTATTTTGCGTCGATTTTCTTTTTAAGTTATATCCACTTACTTAGTCGTCGCTATTTATTTACGCTAAATTATCAGATCGCGATGTTGCTATTGTCTTTGAATATTTCAGTGACTTTTGTTTCGACGCCTGAGATTTTTCAGCCTTTGGCAACCTACAGCTTTGCTTATGTGATCGTTGTTCTGAGTAATTTTGCTTATGGTTTTTACCTAACACTGAAAAAGAAAGAACCGTATTCAAAATTAAATTTAATCGCGGTTATTTTCCTGTGCATTACCTTTTTAAACGACTTTTTGCTGATGATGAATTTGATTGATTCAGTCAATTTATCGTTCATTTCAACCAGTTTGTATGCCTTGTTGATCATGTTTCAGCAATCGCATCATTATGCACAGCAGTCGATGCATACGGAACAGTTGAATAATAGTTTGCTTGAGCTAAACAGTTCACTCGATCAGAAAGTCAAAGAGCGCACCTTACAGCTTCACGAGCTGAATAAAAAGCTAGAGCTACAAATTCGTATTGATGCCTTAACGGGGGCATTCAACCGCCGTGCACTGAATGCTGAAATTCAACGCTTATATTCGGAAGTCCGTTTTCATAGCCATCGAACACTGGTCTTTGCCATGTTAGATGTTGATTATTTTAAAAATTATAATGACCACTATGGACATCTCAAAGGCGATGAGGTGTTACAGCAGATCGTGAAAACCATGCAAAATACCCTGCCAAGTTCAGCCTATGTGGCTCGCTACGGGGGAGAAGAGTTTGCCATATTGATGCATGATGTTCCGTATGCGATTGCCCAAGAGCAATTACAATTGGTACTCGAAGCCATGCGTAATGAACAGCTTGAACATGTTAATCGGGGTGATGACAAAAATTACGTCACTCTAAGTTTGGGCATGGCATGGATGGATAAGCAAAATGACTTTGACAGTATCGAAGCTTTAATGAAACATGCAGACCATTATTTATATATGGCCAAACAGGCAGGACGCGATCAACTTAAGCCTTGATACCTAGTCGTAAACGGTTTAAAACTTTGTGGAGGTATCGGTAGTATCCATTGCCAATACTTATTTAGATTGATCTCTCTTTAAATTCACCTATCATAATCATCCTATTTGAAAATCTATCTTTTTATGAGGTTTGCCTCTCTACTAACAGAGCTGTTTGACCAATTTGAGCGGAACATCGGCAGGCTCAAAATCCTGATGTGCGACAAAGCCATATTTTTGGTAAAAGGCGAGTGCCGTATGAGTACTTTCTAGACTGATCTCGGTAATATTCTTTTTCCGGACGCAGTGCATCATGTTTAACAATAACGCCTTACCAATGCCTTGGTACTGACGTTCAGGGCAGATATAGTTCAGTAAAATTTGTCCCTGATCACTGACTAAAATAAAGCCGACCACTCGATTGTCACTGACGTAGACCCAACTGTCGTTGTAAAGCATCCACATTAAAATATTTGATTGGTTTGCCTCCTCAAGCCAAGTTTGAATCACACTTTCATTACGTTGATGGTCCTGGATACATGAACGAATGCTGTTGTGAATCACGTGAATAATTTCGGGTATGTCCTGGATTTGTGCTTCGCGTATCATAATTTTTTCTTTTTATAAAAAACTCCAACAGCCTGCCATTTCAGAAGATATCGCCCTGTGCTTAAAGAGGCTTATTGTTGCGTTTTATGTTTTTTTTGCTGCCATTGCGCTGTTGGGTTGGGTTTTTATTTCAAAATTGTTGCAAAATTTACAAATGTATATTTATAAATTAATCATTAAATATGGATAAATAACCACATAAATGCATCTAACTATACTGTTTTTAAAGTAATAATAGATCTTTTAGAAATGTATACATACTCAATGATTTCAGCAGGTGTAATAGTTTGAAATAAATTAGCAAAGAAAATAGACCAAATTTCAGCTTTAAAATAATTTTGTATGAATTTTAAACGTTATTGTGCGTTATATTAGTCCATAAAAATATTCGATGATTCAAGATGTGCATGCGCGTCATCGGCAGTAGGTTGTTATTATGGTTAATTTTCTCATTGTGATATGTATTCTGATCGCGTTGTCTGCAGCGGGCATTGTGGTCAAAAAAATCCTAAAAACAGAAAAATATCGTCAAAAATATACGCGCTACCAAGCACCAGAAAAATCGAACAGTATCTCTTTAGCATCGAATGATGATGCTATACGCCAAGTCGATCAGGTCATTGAAGTTGATGAATATGAACAGCAACTTTTTGATGATATTGCGGAAATTTTCTTTCAACAACAATACAAATTAGATTCGCTACAGGCAGCCGAGCAGTTACAAGAAGTCTTTTTACGTCGCATGCCAGTGAATTGTAAAACTCAAATTCGCCAATTAGATTTGAATGAATGGTCGATTTATTGGAATTTTTACAATCAATCACTCGAGTATTATTTAGGCCGATACGGTGAGTTTTATACACATGTCGACCGTTTTGGCGAAGAACATAAAATTGAATATCGCTATCAAGACTCCGCAAGTTGAAGCAAAATGCGATCTTGGACTAAATCGAGATAACTCAAATCATCGGTTATTCGGGCCATTAAAATAGCGCCTTCATAATCAGCCAAGCTGATTTTGGCAAGTTGAGCGGCGTGTTCGATGGTCATGCATCGCTTAAAAAACACTTCAAAGGCGAGTTGCCACTCCTGAAAGATGGACTGTAATTTTGCAAAAATCTCGGCAGGTAAATGTTGCCGCTCCATACTTAAGATCCCGACCAAACAGCCTAATCCACCTTGGCTAAAAAACTGGATGGCCTGTTGATGGATGTGCGAGAAAGCCTGTTGAGGTGAGGTAGTAGTTTGCTGTAATTGCTGAAAAATACTGTGCTTTAACTTCACGTGTGTCAGGTTTAAAATTTCCATCAGCAAAGCGTCTTTATTCGGATAGTCATAATAAAACGCAGCTTTTGAAAGTCCACAGGCTTCAGCCAATTTCCCCATGCTGCAGCCCATATAGCCATAGCGTTTAAAGGCGTGTGCTGACTGTAGTAATAGATGTTCTGAGGTGTTTTTCCGTGGACGCATGTATCTCTCTATCCAAATAAATCACTATGATGTGTATAAAGTAAATTGGTTTAACCGACTAATAGTTCGTCAAACCTTCCAATGACTTCCTGCCATAAGGGTTCAGCACCTTTGCGGAAATATCCCATATGACCAATCTGTTTTAGACCATAATCTTGCGCTTCAATATTGATATAGTGCATTGATGCTTGCGCATAATGTTGCATAAAAGCATGTCGTGAATTGGGTAATGCCCAGTCATCATCGAGCGCAGCGACCGCATAAATCGGCGTTTGAACTGCAGCATATTGTTGAGATAGCTCACTCAGCTCAGGGTCGGCAAAGAAATAGGTTGGGTTTTTACACCAACGACGCCATTGCTTATAGACATCGACAGGAAGGTCAGCGCCCATATTGAGTTTGCTCCAAGGCAAATACCCTTTGACGGCAACCATCGGCGGAAAAACGATATTCCACATCACATGAACTTTCATTTTTTCTTTAAAGGGCATATAGCCATGCCAACCTGCGCCAGTGCCAAAACAATACATGGCACGTATCTGATCATGATTTGAGGTAAGGCCTAGTGCTTGACCGCCATAGGAGTGTCCCACTAGAAAAGTTTCCTGACCGTGTTGTTGCATATAAGCTATGGCACCAGAAAGGTCATAACGTCCCCAGTCAAGATAAGACATCTTAAAGCCTTTAAGTTTTGACGGTGCAGAACGTCCAATACCACGATAATCAAAAGTCAGTACTTGATAACCGAGTTCTGCGGCATACTCGGCAAATCGACGGTAAAATTGTTGAGGTACACCTGTCGCACTTGAAATAATAATATTGGCCTTAGCGGCAGTATTAGGCCGATATTCAACGCCTGAAAGCGTATAACCATCGGTTGCTGTGAAACTCACAGGTGTACTATGTATTTCTTGCGTTGCTTGTTCTAAATCCGTTGGCATAATTTTTCTCTTGATGTTGCAGGGCGTTAAAGGTTTATTCGATTTATCCATAGGCTTATTTGCCCTGAAAATTGGCTGCGCGACGTTGTAGCATGGCCATCACGCCTTCTTGTACATCTTGTGTTTTTAGTAATGGCTGTAAGTGCTGATCTAATTGAGCAAAGGCAGCATCGGCTCCCAAATGCACACCTTGCTGTGCTGCAGCGAGTGTTGCCTGAACCGCCAGTGGTGCAGCCTGCGCAATTTGTTCCGCAAGTTCAATGGCACGAGATAAGGGTGCTTGGTCAGTGATTTCAGTCACCAAGTTCATGTCATATGCCGTTTGCGCATTGAAACGTTCACCTGTGAGTAAATAGCGCATGGCTTTATTCCAACCCGCTGCTTGGACAAAACGAACTGTTGCACCACCAAAAGGAAGAATGCCACGTTGCACTTCCATTTGAGCAAACTCCGTGTGACGCTGTGCGATCACGATATCGGCATTCAGCATGAGTTCAATACCCGCTGTAAAACAGAACCCTTGTACCGCGACCACAACTGGTTTTTTTCGTTGTCGTGAGTTGGTTCCCCACGGATTAATTTGCTGATCAGGAAAATTAAACAGCCCGCTGCCAAGTTTGGGTTGTAGTTCGACCAGATCTAGACCCGCAGTAAAATGATCGCCATGAGCAAAAATCACCGCACAGCGTAAATTTGGATCATCTTCATATTCAGTGAGCGCCAGTGAAAGGTCATGAATTAAATGACTGTCAAACGCATTTCGTTTATCTGCACGGTCCAAACCGATTAAATAAAGATGACCACGAATTTCTCGACTTACACGACCTTGTTGTTCTGACATTTGGATAATTCCTTCTAATTATTCTTTATGCATAGCTAAGTTTTTAAAAGATTGTTAGAAAACTGTCAAAACTGATGCGTTCAAAACATCAAAATCATCGTCTGGTGGATGAGTGGTTTGATTTAAAATTTACAGAGTTGATATGAAATAGTGTGTGATATAGCTTGCCTTTGGGCTGATTTTTTCCATAATAGCTGCAGCTTTTTTAAGGCCCAATCAACCATGTCGAACTTAGAAATATTTGCAGTTATTATTAGCTTAATCGGGGTGAGTTTAACCATTAAGCGAAATATGTGGTGTTGGTGGTTTAACTTTGCAGCTTTTTTGCTGTATGCCTACTTGTTTTATACCTACAAACTTTATGGCGAAACCATTTTGCAGTTTTTCTTTGTGGTGGTGAACTTCTACGGTTTTTATCACTGGTTGAAGGGCAAACAACAAGATCATGACATCCGTATTGAACCGATTGCGACCAAACTCGTGATCTTTCAAATGCTCTTAGCAGCGGTGGGCGGTTTGATTTTTGGTTTAAGTTTGCACTATTTTACCGATGCAGCCGTACCGATTTTGGATGCACAATTGGCCGCGTTTAGCTTACTCGCAACGTATTGGACCAGCCGGAAACATATTGCTACTTGGGTGCTTTGGGTATTTGTCGATATTATCTATGTGGGTATGTTTATATACAAAGACCTGTATCTCACTGCGGCGTTGTATGCTGGTTTTGTGGGCTTGGCGGCATTTGGTTGGTGGCAATGGACACAAGTCAAAAATAAACAGCAGCAACAGGCGATGAAAGCTTTATAAGGATCATTGGGTGATGGCAAAGCTACTTTTAATAGCCGATTCCGAACCCGATGAATAAGTAAAGAGCGTGCAGAGTCATGATTATCGACTTTCAACTTGAGCAGCAACTGCGTTTTGATCGACAAGCTGGGTTTCTATTGCAGCAAAAAGCGAGCTTTTTTCAGTTTGAACAAATAGCAGATGTGTATAACGCTGAATGGCTCAATGCATTTCCACAAGGCACGCAATGTAGCATCAGCGGTTTGGATGATGGTGCAGATGAATACGGCATCCAAATCAGTTACAAACACCAAAGCGTTTTGATCGATTATTCACAAGTAATCAAATTGGTACACCGTGATCGGGATGGTGTGGTGCATAGCATGATCTTAAATTAACAACTGATGTTACGCACGTAAAAGTACTTATGCACTTTTAAAATGATTTTTAAGTCTATTCGACGGAGTCTTACATCTAAAGATTGAATAAAGGGATTAGCCTTCGGCTGGAGGTACTCTTACGGAACATTGTTTCTCATTCGGCAAAATGAGAAGCGTGCTTCGTAAAGAAACCATCTTGCGGTGCAATGCACCTCACCGACAAAACTCGTTCACTACCGTCAAATTATTCAAAGCATCGCAAAAACATTTTTGATTAGAAGTAGTCCTGTCTCAAACACTTGCGGATGACCTTACCGCGTATCGTTCTTTTATTTGAAGTAAATTGCGCTTTGATGGTTACTGCATAACATCAGTTAATCAGCTATGTATTGAACTTTTTCATCATTATGGCTCGCACTGCACGTCTTATGAACCCAGCGCTTTGATACATGCAAAACCAATACAACAGCTGCCTGAACAAGCCAGCTTTGATATTTTTAGCCTCGGCTTCGGTCATTGGTACGCAAAGTTGTCCTATGCAGGGATGTATTTAAAAATCGATGCGGGCTGGGAATTTCAGCTCGAGTTTAAAGATAAGCATGGGCAAATCTATTAAAAAGTCCTTTAAGGCAGAGTCCAATGAGTTGCTGTATGGCAATTCTGTTTTTCTAGCTTGGTTTCAGGTCAATGACAGCCATAACGCTTTTCGATTTAATTAAAAGCACAGTTTTAGCAACTGTAGACTGGGCGAAATAAAACAATAAAACCAATATTGACCTTAAGGATTACGAGAATGGCACATCAATTTACCGTCAATGCCACAATTCATGGCGTTTCACTTGAAGATTTTAAACGACTAGCCGCAGATATCAGCTTGCATGAAGCGGTGTGCAAACGCATACCGGGTGAAAATCTAGAAATTTTAGAATCAAAAAAAACAGGCGATATGTATACCTTAAAACGTGCCTATAACCTTGATGTAAATATTCCAGATATTGCCAAGAAGTTTTTAAAAGATGCGTTTCGTCTGAAACGTACGGATATTAGTAATTTGGCGGCATTAACATCTGACGTCAAACTAGATCCGAACCTACCGCTCGAAGCCAGTTGTAAACGAAGTGTCAGTGGTGATGCAACACAAGTGAGTTTCAATTTGGACTGGACGGTGAAAGTCAAAGTTCCACTGATTGGTGGATTACTTGAAAAACATGCAGAAGGTGAAATTCGTCGTTTTAGTCAGCTTGAGATTGAAATTGTAGAAGATGAATTGCGTAAAAATTTAAAAGCCTGAATTGATTTGAAAGAGATTTAAAAAAAGCGGTCATTGACCGCTTTTTTTATTATTTTAATGAGATGTTTTTTCAAAACGTTGACGATAGAGCATCGCAGTAAAGAAGGTCACCAAACAGACGGTCCAAATATAATACATGGCGCCAATGTTGCTGTATAAACTCAACCATTGAACCAATGGCAAGGTGATACCACCCGCGATGGCATAGGCCAAATTGTATGAAAATGAAATGCCCGAGAAACGAATCTGTGCAGGGAACATTTTCACCATACTATAAGACACCATACCAACCGTACCTGATGCCAAACCGAGCAGCATATAGAGCGCAAACACGGTCGATGCTGCCACATGACCCAAGCTGTTATAGAACACGCCCGCGATTATTGCGACAAGGAGTGAACCGAACAGCATCACTTTACCCGCACCGAAGCGATCTGCCAAAAGACCTGCCAAGATACAACCGACCATTTGCATCACAATAGCGGCACTTTGCATTTTAAAGGCATCGGCACGTTCAAAACCAAAGACGCCCGTGAGTAAATTTGGCATCGCTAAAATCAGCACAACAACGCAGCCAGTTAAGAACCATGTAAACAGCATACCAATCACAACGCCTGTTTTGTGCTGTTGCAGTACTTGTTTCACTGGAAGCTCTTTAGCCAATTGTTTCTTTTCTTGCATGGCTTTAAATACAGGCGTTTCTTTTAAATAACTGCGGAGATAGAGCGCAACAAAGCCAAAGATCCCGCCTAAAATAAATGGAATCCGCCATGCCCAATCATGGATTTCTGACTCTGTAAATTGTAATGAAATAAACAAAGACATCAGTGCGCCCAATAAGATACCCAAAGATAAGCCGGCAGTGAGTAGGCCGTTGGCGATCCCAATTTTTTGCTCAGGCACATGCTCTGAAACAAAAGTCCATGCCGCAGGGATTTCGCCACCAATCGCGATCCCTTGAATCACGCGCATCAGTAGGAGCAGGAGTGGTGCTGCATAGCCAATACTTTCAAAAGTTGGCATCACACCGATCATCAGTGTAGGCAGAGCCATGAGTAAAATAGACAAACTAAATAAACGCTTACGACCAATCAAATCGCCAAAATGCGCCATCACCACACCACCCAATGGGCGGAAAAAATATCCGGCTGCAAAAATACCGTAGGTATTCAGCATCGCCCAAAATGGACTGAGTCCAGTGGGGAAAAACAGTTCCGAAATAATTTTGGCATAAAACACATAAATAACGAAGTCATAAAACTCTAAAGCACCACCGAGTGATGACAGTCCGAGGGTACGTTTATCTTGACGAGTCAGGCGTGGCTGAGCTTCCATGCAAATATTTTCCAACAGCAAATAGCATGCGATGATTTTAGTGATTCAAATTTTTATTGAATAATCAAACTTTTTTGCCTTATTAAAAACTTATAGTTATGGAAATATCATTAAATAAGAACAAAATAATATAGATAAAGCCACGTTAATTTAAAAAGTGATAGGCAATGGGCGATGGTGTGCTTTAATTTTAAATGATAAATATCAATCATATAAAGATTTATGATCCGCTATTTTATTCAGTACTCTATATAAACCATAAAAGATTCAAAGCCATAGCACACTGCTGTTTTATACTCAGAACCGATAATAATGAACACAGCATCGTCATTATAGTCAACGTGATTTAAGTCAGTTAGACGAAAAAGGATAAAAACATGAGTCATATTGCTGCTGTTGCACAGCGTGGTGAAGCGATTTTGACGCTCACTGCCGCAGAGGTACAAGCATCTGAAATAGGTTCTGCATGGTTAACTGCACTGAGCGAAACACTTTATGCCACCATGCTTGAACGTCAAGGTGTAGGTATTGCCGCACCGCAAATTTATGTTTCTAAGCGGCTGATTATCGTAGCTTCACGTCCTAATCTACGCTATCCAGATGCGCCTGAAATGGAGGCGATTGTCATGGTGAATCCAGTGATTACATCTCGATCGACAACCACGGTATTGGGTGAGGAAGGCTGCTTAAGTGTGCCGAATGCGCGTGGACAAGTCCCGAGAGCCGAACAAATTAGCGTGCAATATTTGACGCTTCAAGGTGAAGTCAAAGAGAAAACCCTGAATGGCTTTCCCGCACGGATTGTACAACACGAGGTCGATCATCTGAACGGGATCTTATTCACCGAGCGTTTAGAATAGGAGAACGTGTCAATTTAAAAAATAGAATGAGACCAATTTGGTTATTAAAAATAGCGGAAAAGTAAATTGAATAGTGGTGCAAGTGAAGTTTAAAGGCTTCAAATGTTGCATTCTTAACTGTGAAAATAGACTTTCTTTTTGAAGCTAAAACCTTGTATAACTAGCGAAATAATAAAATAAAAAAGTAGATTAATGGGGAAGAAATGGGGTAATGCTGTCCGTACGAAATGGGGCGTACAATGGCGTAAATTGAAGCATCTTTTGTTTGAGTCGGACTATCTCATCATCAATTGGTCTGACTACGATAAAGGGCGTTTACTCCTCATCTTTGGCATGCTGAGTCAAGTTAGCGTGTTGAAGTGGTGCATCATGAATTTTTATTATTCGACCAATCGGATCTGGTTTAATCCGAGTGCGCTCAAGTTTAGGATCATGGTCGCTTGTATAGTCCTACTCAGTTATGGCCTATTGGCAGTACTCAGTCTTTATTTCAGAAAATATTTAAATTTCAGACTGTTTTTTAGCTATTTTGCGCCCGTCCTGTTTGGGATCGGCATGATCTATGGCGGCTATATGATCGGGATCTATAGTCCTGCCACCATGGCGGGGACGGTCAATCTGCTGATGGTCGGTTTGGTTTTTTATCGTCCTGCAATTATGCTCAGTATTACATTTCCGATCACACTGTTTATTGGCTACATTTGCTATCAAACTTCGATTGACCATCTAGAATATGCACCGATTTTCAGCCCAGCTTTAAAACAGAGTGAGTTTTACGACAACGCCTTTTGGCTCATGAGTATGGCGGAGTTGTATTTGCCCATATTGATCGTCAGTGCAGTATTTTTTCAGATTTTGCTTTTACAGTGGCGACACCGTGAACAAAAGATGGAAGTCCTCAGCCGTGTTGATGGCCTGACCAATGTGTTTAACCGTCGTTATGTCAGTCATGAACTTGATACGCTCAGCAAACAGACACGGCCTGAATTTGCAGTGGTTTTGCTTGATCTCGACCATTTTAAATTGATCAATGACCAATATGGACATGATGCAGGAGATGCCGTTTTACAACGTGTTGCTCAAATTTTAAACGACAATACTCGTGTACAAGATGTGGTTGGGCGTTATGGCGGTGAAGAATTCATTTTAATTCTAAAAAATCAGAGTTTAGAGCAGGCGATAGAGGTCGCTGAACGTTGTCGATTGGCCATTTCTGACGCTGAAACCATGATAGCCAACCAACATATGTTGAAGATTAGTGCAAGTTTTGGTGTAGCAACTGCGATCGAGGGGACACCGTCTGCTATGGTCACGCGTATGGCCGATCAAGCGCTGTATATGGCAAAGCAACAAGGTCGTAACCAAGTACGCAGCTTTCGTGAGTTAAAATTGGCAGAAGATTAAATAATTTAAACGATAGTTATGCAGCAATTACAATTTCAGCTCGGATTAGCGCAGCTCGACTTTCAGACCGAGCAACAGAATATTCATTTTGATCATGGCTTAGCGGCGTGGGTACAAAAATGTGTTCAACAGCGCTTCATCTGTAATGAGGCAGCGACTATTGCAGAATGAATCTGTCGCGAATAACCATATTGTTTTAGATCTGACTAATATTTCTTTGATACACGATGTTGGTGTCCGAATGTTGTTTGAAGGTGTAGATCGTTTAATTGCGGATGGTCATCGCGTGGCAGTGGTCGACTCTGAGCATCTTTTGGAACAAAGTCGAAGTCATGCAGGACATGAGGTGGTGGTTCGGGAAGAGTTGAGTCAATATTTGCATCGGTTTGAGCGTTAATTCATAAAACGTGATTTTTGATTTAGGCAAAGGGCTCATAAGTTTAGTGCTTAGATCGGCTATAATTTTCTTTTTGCGTTAAATTTGCTTATGTCTTTTGAGTTAAAAGTCAGTTTACTCCCGAGTGTTGAAGCTTTATCCCCACAGCATAAAAAGCTGAACAAACTGATTGAGCAAATCGAACAGCAAAAGCAAGACTTACAGCTTTGGCAAAATGCCAAAAGTGAAATTCAGAGCTATATTCAGTTAAAACTTGTGCCGATTTATCGTGATTTGCATGCAGTGTACTACCGTCAGCTCACACAGCTTTGGCTGCATCTACAACAAGAAGACTTTGCCAAAGCAGATTTAGCACAGCTGGATGCAAAATTGACGAAACTGTCTAAGCAGCTTAAAAAATCCAACTACTTAAATACTGCCGAACTTGAAAAGGTTGCAGAGGTTGATGTTTTTTATCAGCAGCATCATGCACATAATCAAAAGCCGAATAAAAAGGGCAAGTCAGCACAAGCAGAACAGCTAAACACAAATAGTCATGTTGATATAGAACTGGACGCTGCAGAACAACATGAGTCTTATGAAGCGTGGGACAGCGAACAATATCAACGTGAGAAAGAAGAGCATCAGCGCAGACGCTTAGCGCAAAAACGCGAGCAAGCTGAAAAGTTAGTGAACCAATCACTGAAAACCGTGTATTTAAAAATTACCGCCATGATTCACCCAGACCGCGAACCTGATGAAACTAAAAAAGCTGAAAAAACCGAATTGCAGCAAGTGGTGAACCAAGCCCATGAAGCACAGGATTTGTTTTATTTATTAAAGTTGCAATTACAGCTTGAGACCAATAAAGGCAAAAGCCCTAAAGCCTTAACCGATGAACATTTAAAGTTTTATAAAATGGCGCTTGAGGCACAAAGCCAACGCCTCGCCAATCAAATAGATGACATTACGGATAGTTTCCATTGGAGTGAAAAACCGAAGCCCAAAAATATGCAGGTGAAAGATGTGTATAAGGTGATTGATGGTGATGTTTCAGTGCTAAAAGAACAAGTGAAGTGGGAAAAAGAACGGCTGAAATATATGGAGAAGGTGAAGGGGCTGGAAGTGTTGTTGGAGAATGGGGTTTTATAAAAGCACCTCTCCCTAACCCTCTCCTAGGAGGAGAGGGGATTTCCATTATTGATTGAATTTTGGGTAAAATTTAGCTGTTATATTTTTTAAATTAGATAATTTAAATTAAGTGATGTCACAATGAATGTTCCCTCTCCCTATGGGAGAGGGCTAGGGAGAGGGAAATAAAAATTAAAATTGACCCTGCATTATTAGAATTCGCCAAATCTATGCGCCACACCGCCACAGATGCAGAACACCTGATGTGGCAACTTCTCCGCGCTAAGCGTTTTATGAATCTGAAATTCCGTCGTCAGCATGTGATTGAGCCTTATATTGTGGATTTTTACTGCCATGAAATTGGTTTAGTGATTGAGTTGGATGGTAGTCAGCATGGAATGGAGGATGCTGTTGAATATGATGCTGAACGGACTAAGTTTTTAGAGGCTTTGGGTTTAACTGTTGTGCGGTATTGGAATCATGATGTGTTGAGTCGGAAGGATGTGGTGTTGGAGGATTTGTGGCGGGCCTGTTCTGATTGATAGTTTAGATTATTCAGTTTTTATACTTTATTATCGGGAGGATTTTAATTATTTTATCTCCACGTTGAGGGTGAATCTAAATCTTGCCTAATCATTTTATTTTTTTGTAAATAACTATAGCTAAATACCAAATAAATCATTACAGTAATCTTTAAATAATTTATCAATATCTTTAACTCTAAACTTAGTTCGAATCGCCTTGACTCGTGACCACATATTTTCTATTGGATTTAAATCTGG